>JAITKG010000179.1 GCA_031278495.1 Prevotellaceae bacterium
CATCAATTCCACAACTGTACGCAATGCAAGTAGTATGCAATATACTACTGCTGCTTTCCGCAGAATCTAACATAATACCCCATTCCAAATCAGTGGGGACATGCCAGCCTATAGGACAAATACCACGACCTCCACCAGATGCAATTATCACACCTCGCCCAACATTTTTTGCACAATTAGCATCTGCTGATGAAGAACCTGTACAATACGAATTAAGCGGTTCTACCCAACCTGTTCCAATGGCACATGTACCGGAGCCCTGATGTGTGACAGCATCTTCAGATGAACAACGACCATCAACCATCATGGCTGTGTTAAAGGCATACAACGCACCGTAGGTATCACAATTTACCATAGAATTATCATAACACCAATAAGTACCTATGGCGAAAACTCCACTGCCAACTATATTAGAAGGAAGATTAACATCCGCATTCATCACTAAATTTTTTCTATAATCCAAATTTTGCGCCCACCACCATTTATTATCGGGCATGTAAATAATTTTATATAATTTATTATCGCGTTCATCTTTTATCCACGCTTCCCAATTTTTTGCACCGCTGGTGCGCAATTGACAAAAATGGTTGGCATCCATGAATTCATCATTTCCTGTATAAGGACAAAAACCTATACCGGGACAACCAGTGGCATCTGTAAAATTTTTCGGGACAAAACCAATTTCGGCTACAGTAATTGATGTTTCGTTGAATTCTTGGATTTGCAAACCGTCGGCAGACATTAACTTAAAAGGCGGCGTGCCTTTGAACGTATATGTTCCGCCATCATACGTTACATTGTTATAGGCTACATTTGGCGGATAGTCGGAAACATAAGCGCACCAATTAAATTTGGCAGAGGTATTGGTTAATGGCACCGTAAGCGTGGCGCTGTAATTGCTAGATTCATCGCCTTGCAACCAAAAACCGTTCCGGTTGCTGCCGTCATACGATACGCCGGTAGCCGGTGAAACAGTTCCCACAGTAGCGCGTGTCCACGTGTTGCCCGAAGTTGTGTTGTCGCTGTTTACAGTAATGTAATCTATCCACACCCATACTTTGGAAAGGTGCGTAGCATCGCGCGAGCCGGCGTTCCACCACACGCGGAAAGACACGGTTTTAGTTGCGTAATTTGCGCTAACCGGTTCGACGTTTGTTACCTGTGCGCTTGCTGCAACGCTTGCAAGCATAACGAAAAAGAAGAAAATTTTTTTCATGACATTATTTATTTAAAAGTTTTGATGTTTTTTTATCCGTTTAATATATCAGTAAGTCTATGTCCTATTTTTATCTTTGTAGCATCAGGGTTGTTTCCAAACACAAACTTTTTCCAAAAACAACCCCTTGCTACAATTTTTCATTCGTTGCCAATTTTCACAGTTTCTATTTTGTTATATTCTTCGTGTAATAAAAAATCGAAACGTGAACTTTCAGTTACTACAATTGAGGTCTTGAGATACCCGTACAAAAATAAATAAAAGCCCACGTTTACCGAACGTGTTTATTCCTTTGTACACATGAAATTTCTCAAGTTTCAATTGTAGAACGGAGTTGAATTATTTCAACTCTTTTATCAAAAATTAAAGACCATTAGTATAACGCAAATGTAAAGCAATTTTTTGAATTAACAAACTATTTTTTACAAAAAAATCGAAATTAAAGTATATCTGTATCAATATCCTCCAACATACTAATTTAGTATACCAGACAAACGCATGAAAAAACAAATGTGTAAAAGCGAAAAAATAACGGGATAAATAGTTGTAATTGAGGAATAAATTTTGTATATTTTTTGTGATTATCAACAAATAAATCAGATGAACATATTAAATTTTGCGCAATCATTACCCGATTATCGTCAAGCGTCAAAAGTCCGACATTTGGCAACCGGCATTCCCGAAAAAGACAGGAAAACGCCCCATGAACTTCTCTGTCGCCTTCAAAACCGCCCTGACCATGCTCAAAAAATACAGGTATCAAAATCCCAGTATCAAAACAAAATGCAAAATGGGCGGCTGGTTGGACGAGTGTCTGATTGATATGTTGGGGATTGACCCTTCCTGATTTTTTTATGCGTTTGCCTTGTGTGGGTAGTGGTTAATGGTTAGCGAGGCGGACGCGTCAGCGTTTTGCGCGGCGCACGGGGAATGGGGAACGGGGGCTGACGCCACTACTCCGTAATTGAACTTACCGTTTTTATTCGTCGCCTGCCAAGATGAGGCGCACGAGGTCGATTTTGGTGGCGGAGGTCTTGAGGATGTGCATGCGAAAACGCCCGAACTGCAATACTTCATTGGGTTGCGGAATGCTCTCGTTGTAGTAGGTGATATAGCCTGCGAGCGTTTCGTATTCGTCGGATTCGGGGAGGTCGAGTTCGTACGTCCTGTTGAGGTACTTTATTTCCAGCCGTCCCGAAAATTCAAATTCCGTGTCTGATAATTTTCGTTCGGTCAATTCTTCGTTGTCATGTTCGTCGCGTATTTCGCCGAAAATTTCTTCGATAATATCTTCTATGGTAACCAGCCCGGCTGTGCCGCCATATTCGTCGATAACCACCGCCAACGCTTTTCCCTGCTTGATGAAAGAAGCCAGCAGTTTTTGCGCCGGCATGGTTTCGGGCACAAAATCTACCGGGCGCAACAGTTCCGCCCGGTCTTTTTTCAGGAACAAATCTTTTGAATGGACATACCCTATAATATGGTCTATCGTTTCGCGGTATATCAAGATGCGGGAGTGCCCGCTACGGATGAACGCCTGGTGCAGGGCGTCGAAGGGGTCGTTTTCTTCTATGGCTGCCAAGTCGGTGCGCGGCACCATACATTCGCGCACGAGTACTTCGGAAAAATCCAACGCATTTTGAAAAATTTCCATATCGTGTTCGTATTCGTTCTCGTCGCTGCCGGCGCCGCTCACTTCGTTAGACAGGCTCATCAGGTCGGCTTTGCTGAACAGCATTTTGGTGTTTTTCGCCGTCAGCTTTATGCCGGACAGCCGGAGCACCCCTATCGACAGGGCTGTTACGAATTTCACTACCGGATATAACAGGATATAGCATAAAAACGCCGGTACGCAAAGGGTTTTCAGCAATCCGTTCGGATTTACCCGCGCAAGTATTTTGGGTAAAAATTCTGCTGTTACCAGCACCACTAACGTGGCGAACAGGGTTTCGATAAGCAATATCCCGCCGCTTGACTGCACGATGTATTCCGAGATGACCGGCTCGCACAGGTTAGCCATAGCGATGCCGTATACCACCAGCGTGATATTGTTTCCCATGAGCATCGTAGAGATATATTCGCTTGTCCGCCGCAGGAAGAATCCGACGATTTTGGTGTAGCGTTTATTTTGCTTGCGGTCTAACTCTATCCTCAGTTTGTTGGACGACAGCAATGCCACTTCCATACCGGAAAAAAAGGCGGACAAAAGCAACGCCAGCAATACTATGATTAACGATAAACTCATGGACGGGCTTCTTCTTTCCGGACTTTTTCCGGCATAGCCACCGCAGGCAATGTCCTTGCCGGTTGTTTTTTAAGGGGGGATATGATTTCTTGGGGCTGTAGAATTGCTGCCGGAGGCGTTTCCGTTACTGCCTTGCGGCTGGCAGGCGATGCGGCGGCAAGGCTGTCTTGCGGGGCGGGTTCGTCGTCTACATACAATACGCCGTTGTTGGCATTAAAGAATTTGTATTCTTCAAACCGTTCGTCGGCAACCATGCCTTCCAGCCCGTCGAAAAACAAATCGGGCGTAACGATGCGTACCGGCGCATGGGTATAAATATTTTTTTTCGCCCGGTCCCAATACAGCGTATCGGTATACAGCGTTTGTTGTTTCAGGTGGTTTTTCACTACTACATTTCCTGTGGCTTCCCAGTATTCTTCCGGTTTTTCGCGGTTGTAGGCATAGTCGGCAATAATTTCGTTTTCCAGTTCGTGGGTAGCGGTGTAAAAATAAATGTGCATTCCTTTCGGGAATACATTGTAGGGTTCTTCGGCAAGCAGGAAGCGTTGCAACAGGGGCGCTACCAAATTTATCCGCAACAAGCCGCTTTCGGTATAATCAATTTGCAACCGGTCGATTTCCAGCGTAGGCACTTGCTTGTGGTCTTCAATTGCCGAGAGTTGCGCCTGTTTGTCGTCGCACGCGCCCGGCAGGATAACGCCTGCTGCCAGCGCCACCAGCAGTTTAGGACACACGATACGGCTGCGATTTTTCATGATTATTCAAACCGTTGTTTTATAAACCAGATATCATACAGGCTAAGGCTGACCGACACTTTCCAGTAGCGTTCCCGGATTAAACCGTTGCGGGTGGTTCCCCGCTGCCCCAGTTCGGCGGCGATATTCACCGCATTGTTCATGTTCCCGATAGGGATACCGACGCCAAGTGTCAGCCCGAAGTTTTTAATGCGGGTGTCGTCGAATTGCAAATAGGTATTTTCAAAAAACAGCCCGCCGCGGTAACTCCACCGCTTGAGGAAATAACGGATGTCATACCGGTTGGGCGTGTATTCAAAACCGGCGCGGATAATATGTTCCGGCATGGCTTTGAAACTTCGCGACGCCGGCGCGTCAAAATCGGTATGCGTCCAATTTCTATAGGTATAATCCAATCCGGCGAGCCACTTCGCCCCTTCGCTGAACGTAACGCCCACCCCAAAAGAAGCCGGCACCAACAGGCGGGCGTCCGGGTTGCGGTCATAGCGCAGGGTATCGGTTCCCATGCCGCCGATGCTGTATATGAAATCCGTCTTTTCTATCCGCATGTTGTTCCGGAACTGGTATACTGCGCCCGCCGTGAGGCTGTATTTCCCCAGCGGCTGCGTGTACTGTGCGCCTAATGCAAAAGTAAAATTGCTTGCCTTAATAAGTTTGCCGCTGTTGACCATCGATATTCCGGTGGTGTTGGTAAAGTCCACATTGTCGAACCGGTCAATAGAGCCGAAAATATACTGCGTTTGCCCGCCTACAGCCAACCGCCCGAATGAATAGCCCAAACTTAGCATCAACTGGTTTAAGCCGCCTTCGCCCTGATGGGAATAAATGGCTTCGCCGCTTTCCACCAGTATTTCCGGCAGCGTTTCTTTCTGGCTGACGTCGTAACCGATGCTGCTGTAAGGCGACACCAACAGCGCCATAAACATTTTTCCCCATACGGGAAAACTCATAGCCATGTGGTGCATGTTGATACTGTTGTGGGCGCTGCTTTGTACGTTGGAGGAGAGGTAGTAGTTTTGCATTTCGCCGCCGAAGTCGAACATGAACGACAGCGTGTCCTGCGCACTGAGCGCCGCCGGATTGAGGTAGTTAATCGTCCGGTTATTGCGCATGCCGATGCCGATGCCCCCCATGCCGCGGTGGTATGAAAGTCCGGGAGGCGTGAGATCGCCTACGCCATAGAACGTATAAGGAGTAAAAGTATTAACGGCGTCCTGGTTTTGGGCGGCGGCAACCGTTACAAACAGCAAGCCCAATGCTGCCATGGTGAGTTTTTTATAAATATACATTATAATCGGCTATTTTAGCAAGTCCTGTAAAATTCAAATTCGGGACTACAAATATCGGATTTTTTATTCTTTTGGCAAAATAAATTGCATCGCCGCCGGTAAAAATGACCGTTGCGGCAGGATACGCATACATGTATCCTTCCAGTTCATGCACGACGCCCTGCACTACGCCGGCTTCAATAGCTTCTTGCGTAGTCGTCCCCACCGGGGTGGCGTTACCGGTAACAGCGCCCATCGGCAACTGCTCCGTAAACTGGTGCAATGCCTTAAAACGCATTTGCAGTCCGGGCGAAATATTACCGCCCGGAAATGTGCCGTGACGGTCTAAAAAATCAATGGTTATTGCCGTGCCGCAATCGATAATCATGCAGTCGCGCTGCGGAAAAAGATGATGCGCCCCCACCACCGCCGCCAGCCGGTCGATACCCAGCGTGCCGGGCGTGGCATACAAATTGCGCACCGGCAGCGGCATGGTAGGCGTACAGAAAAGTACTTTTTTTACATACGCCTGCAATTGTTCCTTTACCGCTTCCCCGTCTTTGCGCACGGAAGCGACGACCGCCATGTCCGGTTTACAGGTTTGCACCAACGGTTGCAGGACGCCGTCCGTCAAGGTTTCATGCTGCTGCACCGCCAGCAATTTTTCATGATCCGCAACGGCTATCTTAACCATGCTGTTTCCTATGTCCAAAAGAAGTTTCGTCATTTTATTTAATGTGCTAATTTTTTAATGTGCCAATGTGACTAATTCGTAATTCTCAATTAGCACATTAGTCATACTGCTATTGGCGCTTTGAGTGCGGGGTGCGGGTCATAATTTTCCAATGTGAAGTCGCTGTATTGGAAATCGAAGATAGACGTTACCGCCGGATTGATTTTCATTACCGGCAAGGCGCGCGGCGTGCGTTCCAACTGCGTTTCCACCTGCACGAGGTGATTAAGGTAAATATGCGCATCGCCCAGCGTATGGACAAAATCGCCATACTGCAAACCGCACGCCTGCGCCGTCATCATCGTAAGCAGCGCATACGACGCAATATTGAACGGCACGCCAAGGAACACATCCGCGCTGCGCTGGTAGAGCTGGCACGACAATTTGCCGTTCGCCACATAAAACTGGAACAGGGCATGGCACGGCGGCAATGCCATTGCCCCCAAATCGCCCACATTCCATGCGCTCACGATATGGCGGCGCGAGTCGGGATTGGTTTTAATAGCGTTTATTACTTCCGTTATCTGGTCGATGCGCCGCCCGCCCGCCGCCGTCCACGAACGCCACTGGCAGCCGTAGATGGGACCCAGGTCGCCGTGGGCGTCCGCCCATTCGTCCCAAATGGTTACGTTATTTTCGTGGAGGTACTTTATATTCGTGCCGCCTTTCAAGAACCACAGCAATTCATGGATAATGGATTTCAGGTGCACTTTTTTGGTGGTCAACAGCGGGAAGCCGTCCGCCAGCCCGAACCGCATCTGGTAGCCGAAGGCGCTGATGGCGCCTGTTCCCGTGCGGTCGGTTTTACGCGTGCCGTGCGCTAAAATGTGCTGCAATAAATCAAGGTATGCTTTCATGCAGGGAAATAATATTTATTTATATATAATTTTTTCACAAAGGTATAAATTTAATTGAAAGTTGAAAGT
>JAITKG010000045.1 GCA_031278495.1 Prevotellaceae bacterium
TGATTTTACCTTTAATTACATCAATGTGCCGGTGTTATTCGTAATTAAACCGTTTGCCAATTTTGGTATTTTAGTGGGACCACAAGTTGGCTTGAATATTTATAAATCGGTATCTGAAGGTGAAAATACTTATTCCGGTAGCGACTTTGATGATATCTTTGAAGGAGTAGGAGGTAAAGATGCATTTAAATCCCTTGATCTTGCCGCTGTTTTAGGCGTGCAGTATACATTTATAAATCATCTCACTATTGGAGTGCGTTATAATTTAGGATTAACCGATATGTTTAGTGGTACGATAAGTGACAGTGGTATAAGTGCAAAAGTATCCGGATGGAAAAACAACGTTGCGCAAGTTAGTATAGGCTGGGCTTTCTAAATAGTTTCCCGTCATAAAAAAAAACGCGCCAAAAATTTTGGTGCGTTTTTTTTTTTTATTTTGTGCCGCACGAAAAGGACGAAATTGGCGGCAATAATATTTTCATTGTCGTATTTTCTGATTATTTTTTTTATTCCTAAGTTCAGGCATATCATAATTATTGCGGCTTTTTAACGTTTTTTAAGAAAAAATCAAAAAAAAATATATTGAATATACCAATATTCGTTATTACTTTTGCGCTCGGAAAACGTAGCAAATACTGCGTTTTCCGGGTTAACAAATTATTTATTTTAAAATTTTTTATTATGAAAAAAATTGTTCTTGTAACTGTAACGGCATTGTTCTTTACAACGGCTGCCGTTGCCCAATCACAAACCGAAACGAAAAAATTATTTCTGAATGCTGAGTTGTCCGGCTTGAATGTAAATTTCACCCCTTCTCCATTTACATTGGATGCAAGCGTCGGCGGCGGGTATTTTATAACCAACCATCTTGCTTTGCGCGCCCAGTTAGGGCTCAGCTATGTTAGCGGTACTAATATCAATTTTGGTATAGGCGGCCGCTATTATTTAGGCGGGTTATTTTTGGATGCGTTATTTAACGGTGCAAATACTGGCCGGGATAACGCAGGCAAAAGGCAACTGGAATTCGGCGCGAGGGGCGCTTTAGGTTATGCTATTTTCTTAAACGACCATGTCGCATTTGAACCGGCGGTAACTTTAGGAAAACGCTTCGTGAAAAATTCCGACATCCAGGCAGGGCTGAATGCTACATTCAGCATCTATTTCTAAAGCCTGCGGCGTTTGTAAAAAGCATTCGTAGAATTTAAAGAAGCTGTTTCAAAATGGAAACGGCTTTTTTATTTTTAGTACCTTTGCCATACAATAAAATAAAGTATGAAAAAGAACTGTTACCTGCCGTTTGTTTGTGCGTTAGGGGTTGCCTGTTACCAACAGCCGCCGGAAACCGCCGCTACGGTTACGACGGAAGCTGTTGCCGGCAACGAACAGGAGCCGGTCGACGGGGAACCGGCTCTAGAAAAACTTGGGCTCATTGATATTGCCACGCTGGACGAGGGTATCCGCGTGCAGTTGGTTTATGCCACTCCCTATAATTTCATGGGCAAAACGCTGTATAAAAATATCCGCCGCGCTTATTTACAGCCCGACGCTGCACAAAAATTATTGCGTGCATATAAGGCATTGAAGAAAATCCGTCCCGATTTAACCCTGCTTGTTTATGACGCTGCGCGCCCGCTCAGCGTACAATGGGAAATGTGGAATGCCGTGAAAGGTACCGAATGGAATTATTATGTAAAAAATCCCGGCAATGGCGGCGGTATGCACAACTTCGGCGCGGCAGTGGATCTCACGCTTGCCGACTGCACCGGACAACCCCTGTCTATGGGAACGCCTTATGATTACTTCGGCTATGAAGCCCATATTGATAAAGAAAAAGAACTGGTACAAACAGGGCGCATCACCCCGCGCGAATGGGAAAACCGGTTGCTGTTACGGAAAGTAATGACTGGCGCCGGTTTCCGCACCGTCAAAAGCGAATGGTGGCATTTCAACGCCTGTTCGCTCGAAGAAGCAAAAAAACAGTATGAAGTGATCAGGTTAGGTGATTAAGTTATTAGGTGATTAGGTGATTAAGTGGCGGGAGTTTGTGCGTTTGTCGCTCTTAATCTCTTAATCACCTAATCTCTTAATCTCTTCCTGCGCTATGTCGTATTCATAGCCTCTGCCGAGTGCAAAACGCAGCAACTTTGCTGTGCGTTCGGCAGGCGATGCGGCTTTCAATGCCGCCTTTTTCCGCTGTAATAATTGCGCCAAACCGTTTTTGTATTTTTCCCTGTTAATTTCCTGCAAGGCTTCGGAAATAAGGGCGGCAGGAATTTTTTTCGTTTGCAATGCCTGTTTTATTTTCACCGTTCCCCAATGCGATAATCCGTTTTTGTCGCGCACGAAAGCTTTTGCATACCGCGCTTCGTCAATAAATCCCTGCGCCTGTAACTTTTTTATCACCGCCGGAATTTCATTTGCCGGAATTTTCCAATCCTGCAATTTTTTTTGCGCATCGGCTATACATTTCTCTGCGCGGCTGCAAAGTTGCTGGAGGCGCGAGAGCGCCTGCCCGGTAGAAAGTATCCGGCTCACGGGTTGTTTTTCATTTACTATATTGCCCAATTTTTCCATGGAATGTAAAGCCTGTGGAATACTATAATTATGGATTTATACGGCTTTTTATTGTTTCCGGACTACAGGAATTTGATTTTTACCCCGACGGGATTTACTTCCAGCGATAGCCTGCGTCCGAAATACAAAGAATAATTCGGTTCGTCGTGTCCGGCAGGGAAACCGTAACAAACGGGAATATCTAACGGTTGCAGGTAATCGGCAATGACTTCGTAAGCAGTTTTACCGGGCAGCACGTCATCCGGTTTGCTGTTCTTAAAATCGCCGACAATCACGCCGGCGGCTCTTTTCAATTTCCCGCTGCGTTGCAGGTTATTCATCATCCGGTCGATGCTGTAAAGGTATTCATCTACGTCTTCCAAAAACAAAATGGCGCCGGCGGCGTCCACATCATCGGGCGTGGCGGATACATTGACGATGAGCGATAAGTTCCCGCCCCGCAAAACGCCACTGGCAACGCCCGCTTTATTGAGCGGATGCGCCGGAATACCGTATTCCGAAAGTTCCCCGAACAAGGCTTTCCGCAATGATTCCGTACTTTCATTGCTGCTGTTTTCCGGGAAATTTTTCGGCATCGTTCCGTGTATACTTTGCAGCCCCAACTGTTGCAGGCGTGCATGAAATACCGTGATATCACTATAACCGATAAACCATTTCGGATTTTTCAGCCACAGCGAAAAATCCACGTTGTCCACAATGCGACCACAACCATAGCCTCCGCGTGCGCATAAAATAGCCGACGACTCCGGGTCATTGATGGCTGCCTGCAAATCTGCACAACGCTGCCCGTCTGTTCCGGCAAAGCCTAAATATGCTTCGCTTACATATTTTCCCGTTTTTACCCGCAGTCCCCATTGTTGCAGCAGGCGCGCACCGTTCATAACCTGTGCCGGCGCTATTTTCCCGGCGGGAGTAATAATGGTTACCAGATCGTTTTTCTTTAAATAGGGTGGTTGTAACATATTATCCATGATGTAAATTATTTTACAAAGATAAAAAGTTTTATTCATCCGGGCAACGGGGCGCGGCAAACGGCGCAGCAGCTAATGTGCTAATGTGACTAATGTGCTAATGTGACTAATTGGGCTGGCGCGGCGGCTGACTTACGACAAAAACAATGAACAAAAATTACAATAACATGAAGCATCCTCACTCCCCCTTTGGGGGTTGGGGGGCTGCTCCTCACTCCCCCTTCGGGGGTTGGGGGGCTACTTCTTACTCCCCCTTTGGGGGTTGGGGGGCTTTTAAAAAAACAATTATGAAAAAAATTTTCTTTCTTTTCGCAATGCTTGCCGGCATACCGGCAAGCGCAACCGTTACGGTTACGCCGTTAAGCGTAGATTATGCTACCCAAAAAGTAACCTTTAGCGTGTCATGGACAGGGTCTGCCGCCAACAACCGCGTGTGGGTATGGGTAGATTTGTGTCCTGTGACCGGCACATCGCCCGGCACATTTGCCAAAGCCGTTATCAGCAGTCCTTCGGCTATCGCCGGCAGCATTGACCCTGCCACGCTCAACGGGCGCGGCTTTTATGTAACCACCAGCCCTTCGACCGTTACCGTCGTGCTGGACAACGCCACCGGCAAATTCAACTGGTGCGTGTACGGCAGCGACTTCCCGCCCAACGCGAAAGACAACAGCAGCGGCGGCTATGATTTACGCGGCTCGCCGCCGTTTATTATCAACAACACGATAGAATGGAATTCCAGCACTTATTCCGGCAGTGAGATAACCGCGCTCACCGACGCTACCGGTTGTCCGGGCGTGTGGTGCGGAAAAAACGGCGAAGCGGCGGGATTGTTGAACTGCTGCGTGCCCGGCACGACAAATTGCAGTGGAACATGTAAAACCAACGGCACATATACAACACAAGACGGCGCATGCGCGGGAACTTGCAATACCGCCT
>JAITKG010000173.1 GCA_031278495.1 Prevotellaceae bacterium
GGGTACTTACTATTATGAGCTGATAGTTGATTTTGAAGACGGCACATCTACTATGATGAAAGGTTGGATAATGATATTGAAATAAACCGGCAGGCGGTAATTAGGTGATTAAGTGATTAGGTGATTAAGTAATTAGGTAGCTAATGCTTGCCGTACTTAATCACCTAATATTTTAATCCCTTAGTGGCGTCAGCCTCTTAATCCCTTAATCCCCTAATCCCCTAATCCCTTGTTCCTGTTTAGCGGCAGACGTAGTGGCGTCAGCCTCTTAATCCCTTAATCACCTAATCGCTTAGTCGCTTGTTCTGTTTAGCGGCAGCGTTTTCAAAAAAAAAGTGCCATTTTTACGTCAGCGAATATTCACAACCTACTAAAAACACATTTACACCGCCGTAAAAATGGCACAAGCCACGATATTTTAAAAAATTACTATCTATGCTCTTTTATACCTTCCTTGTCTTTAAAACGTTTAACTCGTACGTGGCAATGAGGCTGCAAGCCTTTTTTGTTGTAGTAATCCTGATGGTACCCATCTGCCGGCCAAAATGTGGGAGCCGGCGTAATATGCGTAACCACTTTATATCCGTTATGCACTAACTCGTCTATCAACTGTTCTGCAATTTTTTTTTGTTCGAGCGTGGTATAAAATATTTCCGAACGGTATTGCGTGCCGATGTCCGTACCTTGCCTGTCTGTTTGCGTGGGGTCGTGTATTTCAAAAAACAACCGCGCCAATGTTTCAAAATTTGTTTGTGTCGTATCAAAAATTACCCGCACCGCTTCCGCATGTCCGGTGTCTTTTTTGCACACTTCTTCGTATGTAGGCTGGCATTTGCTTCCGCCAATAAAACCAGCGGTTGTAACGGTTACGCCTTTTGCTTTTTGCATATAATATTCTACGCCCCAGAAGCACCCGCCGGCGAAAATAGCCGTTTCGAAAATAAAAGTTGTATGATTGTCTTTTGTCATTTAGACTGCTGGAACAAAATTACCAGTAGTGTTCCTTTCTTTGTGGTTTCTACATTTAAGACGGTAGATACTAACGAAAGTTTATTTATTTTAATGAAGCGGTACTGCGGATATTTTCCGGTTCTTTTGCGTGGTATTACTCCCACTCAATGGTGGCGGGAGGTTTCGAGCTGATGTCATAAACAACGCGGTTTACGCCTTTTACCTTATTGATGATTTCTTGCGATATTTTAGACAGAAAAACATAGGGTAAATGCGCCCAGTCGGCGGTCATGCCGTCGGTGGAAGTAACGGCGCGCAGGGCGATGGTATATTCATAGGTGCGTTCGTCGCCCATCACGCCAACGCTTTTTACCGGCAATAAAATAGCCGCCGCCTGCCACACTTCGCTGTACAAGCCCGCTTCACGAAGCCCGTCGATAAAAATAGCGTCGGCTTCCTGCAAGACAGTTACCTTTTCTTTGCTCACTGCGCCCAATACGCGGATGCCCAAGCCCGGTCCGGGAAATGGATGACGGTAGAGCAACGCCGGCTTCATGCCTAATGCCGCGCCCACGCGGCGTACTTCATCCTTGAACAGCAGGCGCAACGGTTCTACTATTTTTAAGTGCATTCGTTCCGGCAGCCCGCCTACGTTGTGGTGCGATTTGATGGTTGCCGACGGTCCGTTCACCGACGCCGATTCTATCACGTCGGGGTAAATGGTTCCTTGCGCCAGCCATTTTACGTTTTCGATTTTGTGCGCTTCGCGGTCGAAGGTTTCAATGAATATGCGACCGATTATTTTCCGTTTTTGTTCGGGGTCTTCTACGCCGGCGAGCGACGAAAGGAACTCGTTCCCGGCGTCCACGCCGGTAACGTTTAAGCCCATGCCGCGATAGGATTCCAGCACGCCGGCAAATTCATTTTTGCGCAGCAGCCCGTTGTCCACAAAAATGCAATACAGGTTTTTCCCGATGGCTTTATGCAGCAAAACCGCCGCTACCGACGAATCCACGCCGCCCGATAATCCCAGTACAACTTTGTCGTTGCCTATTTTTTCCTGCCATGTTGTTACCGTGTTTTCAATAAATGAACCGGGCGTCCAGTCGCAACGGCAGCGGCAAATGTCTTTCACGAAGTTTTCCAAAATCCGTTGCCCTTCCGTTGAGTGGTACACTTCCGGGTGGAATTGCAAGCCATACGTCGGCTCGTTTTCGATGAGGTATGCTGCATTTTTCACGTCGGCAGTTGAAGCGATGCTTCTTGCCTGCGGCGGCAGTGCGGTAATCGTGTCGCCGTGCGACATCCACACCTGCGAAGAGGCGGAAAGGTTTTTGAAAAGCGAAACCGTAGCGTCTGTTACGGACAGCCGCGCCCTGCCGTATTCGCGCGTGTTCGACGGCTGCACTTCGCCGCCGGAATGTTGCGCTAAATATTGCGCCCCGTAGCATACGCCCAATAGCGGTAGTTTTCCTTTGAGGGGCTGCAAATCAATTTCCGGAGCGCCGGCGTCGCGCACGGAATAAGGGCTGCCCGACAGGATAACGCCTTTCACGCTTTCGTCCGGAACAGGCATTTTATTGTATGGATAAATCTCGCAATATACATTCAACTCGCGCAACCGCCGCCCTATAAGCTGCGTATATTGCGAACCGAAATCAAGGATAAGTATTTTTTCTTGCATGTAATTTCGTGTGTTAATGGGCAAACAGGATGGCAATATCTTCAATTATTTTATTTACGATAATAATCCTGTCGCTGCATCGTTTATTTTTTTAATAACTCGTCCATGAAAAATAACTTGTCATTCCAGCCATCGCCAAAAATAGCCGGTGAATGAGTCGCTATTATCAACTGGCAAGAGGGATTGATTTTCCGGATAGTGTCTACCAATTTGTATTGCCAGTCAATATCGAGTGATATTTCCGGTTCATCCATTAGCAGTATAAATGGTTTTTCATCCTGCGTCAATGCGTTGATCAGGATGATGAGCAGTTGTTTTTCACCTGCCGAAAGTAAGTGCAATGCCAGTTTTTCGCCATTTGCCTGTTTAAAAAACACGTCGCTGCCTTGTATGGCAAATGTTTTTTGCATGATAGAAAAAAAGGAATTTACGGTTTCTATCCATTGTTGCAAGCGGTCGCTGATGCGGCGTCCGGCGGCGGGATTTTCCGTAGCTTTCAGCCGGTAGTTATTCAGCGACGGGCGTTGGGTATCAAAAGTTAGGGCGTCCAGATAAGCCGCAAGCGGCGATAACTCCCGCGACAAGGCTTTCTTCTCATACGTAATTTCGTCAAAAGTGCCGATGAAATCGCAACCGCATTCATTCTTCCAATAGCCGCTTCCTTCGGGCGTCACGTTTATTTCTATCTGTGCGCCCGTTATCCGGAGTGCGCGGAGATGGGGCAACCGTAATGATAAATTATTGCCGCCGGAAAGCGCCGTATCCAGTATTTTCAATAGCGTGCTTTTCCCGCTGCCATTGACGCCTGCCAAAATATTTACATCGGGGTGCGGATGCCAGTCCATCTCATACTGTCCCCACAGTTTTTCTATTGCCACGTGCCGTATCATACTGTATACTGTTTATTGTTTACTTACTGTTCGCCAGCGCCGCTTTTACAAAGTGTACAAAAACCGGATGCGGGTTTTCGACGGTGCTTTTTAATTCGGGATGGAACTGCACGCCAATAAAGAAAGGATGTCCGGGTATTTCGATGATTTCTACCAGACCGGTTTCGGGATTGCGTCCGGTGGCGACCATGCCGTGCGACTGCAACAGGGGCAGGTAGTCGCTGTTCATTTCATAGCGGTGGCGGTGGCGTTCGCTGATTTCCTGTTGTCCGTATATTTTATAAGCCAGTGAATTTTTTTCCAGCAAACACTTGTAAGCGCCCAACCGCATGGTACCGCCTTTGGTCGTCAGGCGTTTCTGGTCTTCCATCAAGTCAATCACCGGATGCGGCGTATTTTGGTTGATTTCCGTAGTCATCGCATCGGCATAGCCCAGAATGTGGCGGGCAAACTCCACCACTGCCATTTGCATGCCGAGGCAAATCCCGAAAAACGGGATGCGCTGCTCCCGCGCATACCGCACCGCCGTGATTTTTCCTTCAATTCCCCGTTCGCCGAAACCCGGCGCTACAAGGACGCCATTCATGCCGCCCAGCGTTTCCGCCACGTTTTGCGGTGTGATATGCTCGCTGTGGATGCTGTGCACATTGACCTTGCATTCATTCGCTGCGCCGCCATGGATAAGGGATTCCAGAATGGACTTGTATGCGTCCTGCAACTCCACGTATTTGCCGACCAGCGCAATATTTACTTCGTGTTTCGGGTGAAACAGCTTGTCAAGGAACTTCGACCATTCTTTCAATGCGGGCTGTTTGGCGGCTTTCAGTTGCAGTTTCTGGATAATTATTTCGTCTAATTTTTCTTCCACCATTGCCAGCGGCACCTGATAGATGCTTTTGGCGTCAATGGATTCAATCACTTCATTGGGTTTGATGTTGCAGAACAGCGCTACCTTGCGGCGGATTTCCGGCGTAAGGTGGTGTTCCGTGCGGCATACAATCACGTCGGGTTGCACACCGTTTTGCTGCAACATGCGTACGCTGTGTTGCGTCGGTTTTGTTTTCAGTTCTTTGGCGGCGCTCAGGAAAGGCACCAGCGTCAGGTGAATTACCGCGCAATCTTCGTCGGGCAGTTCCCATTGCAGCTGGCGCACGGCTTCTACAAACGGCAATGATTCTATGTCGCCCACCGTGCCGCCGATTTCGGTAATGACCACGTCGTAGTTACCCGTTTTCCCCAACAGCATCATCCGGCGTTTAATTTCGTCGGTGATATGCGGAATTACCTGCACCGTTTTGCCGAGATATGCGCCTTCGCGTTCTTTCTTGATGACCGATTCATAAATTTTCCCGGTGGTTACGTTATTGGCGCGCGAGGTATAGACATTGAGGAAACGTTCATAATGCCCCAAATCGAGGTCGGTTTCCGCGCCGTCTTCGGTAACGTAGCATTCGCCGTGTTCGTAAGGATTGAGCGTTCCCGGATCTACGTTGATATAGGGGTCGAACTTTTGAATGGTTACCCGCAGCCCCCGCGCCTGCAGCAGTTTTGCCAGCGAAGCGGAAATAATACCTTTCCCCAGCGACGACGTTACACCCCCTGATACAAATACATATTTTGTTGCCATAGTTTTTTTCGAATAACGGACAAAGGTACTTAAAAAAAGTGGGACGGGCAATGGTGTAATCTGCGCGTGTGACGGATTGTTTAATGTGGCGAATCAGGCTGGCGCAGAAATAATGAACAAAAAATGCGCGCCCCGAAGGGGCGGTATTATTATAGTCCCGTGCGTAAGCGCGGGGTACAAAACGAACGCCCCTGCCTTTCGCGCGGAGCAATGCCGGTGCATAGCGGAAAACCTGTGCTCCGCGCGAGTGCAGGAAGCGTCATTGTGCATCCCCGCGCTACGTTCCGCTTCGCTGCACTTGCACGGGGTTATCAACATTTCGCCCCTGACGGGGCGATGAAAGAAGCCCCCTGACCCCCGAAGGGGGAACAGGGAATTAGGAATTGGACTGGCGCCAGCCATATTTTCACATCTCCACATCTTCACATTTTCACATTAGCTGCCTGCGCCAGCCACATTTTCACATTTCCACATTTCCACATCTTCACATTTTCACATTGGCTGCTTTCTGCAGGTACGGAAATACCTTAGACCCGACGCTTTCCAGCGGCTGGTAGAAATGGGAAGCGTGCATCGTTTTTTCCGGCAGCAGGCTAAATGATTTCAGCACAACCAAGCAAACGCTGATGATTAAAACCGCTTTTAATGCGCCCAAAATCGCGCCCAGCAAGCGGTTGACCAGTCCTAAGGCAACTAATTTTATAAACCTGTCCGCCAGCCGGCCGGTAAGGATGACTAAAAACAGTACGACAATAAAAGTGATGGCAAAGGCTACGGCGCCGGTTACCCCTTCATTCATCGAAAACCATTTTGATAAATAATATGCTGTGGAATCCGAAAATTTATACGCGCAAAAAACGCCCAGCAGCAACGCAAGAATGCCGAAGAGCTGCCGTATCAAACCCTGCCGCCAGCCAAGCACAAAGCTTAGCAATAACAGTACGCCAATAATAATATCGATGTAAGCCATCTTGAAAATATTTTTACAAATGTACGGAATATTTTTTAACGGGACGCGCGGCGCGCAGGACACGGCACACGGGGAACGGGGCAACGCGCCAAAGGCGCGGTATTATTATAGACCCGCACGTAAGCGCGGGGTAAAATAATTCCCCTTACAAATTAAAAGCCCCGAAGGGGCGAAATAACGGTGTGGCTAATTATTCTTGTGGCGTTGTCAGTCGTTAAGCGAAAAACGGCGGAAACCGGTAACTTTCACTTCAGCGTCTGCCGATTTCAAATATTGCGCCACCGAAATTTTCCCGTCCTTTACAAATGTTTGGTCTTCGAGGGCGCTTTCCTTAAAGAATTTGTTCAATTTACCCTGTGCAATTTGGTCAATCATATTTGCCGGCTTGTCCGCCATTTTCGGGTCTTGGCGGATTTGTTCGCGGTAAATAGTCAGTTCTTTTTCGATAACCTCTGCCGGGCAATCGTTGCGGCTCACCGAAACCGGATTCATCGCCGTAATTTGCATGGCTATCTCGCGCCCAACTTCATTGCTGATAGCTTTCGAAAAGCCAACAATCGTCGCCACCTTTCCAGTCATGTGGATATAGGACGAAATGAAAGGCGCTTCCAGCGTGCCGTAATAGGCGATAACATGTTTTTCGCCCGATTTCCCGGTTTGTTGCGTAACCAATTCCTCAATGGTTGTTTCGCCGATGCGGGCGGCATGCAATGCTTCCGGCGTGGCGGGAAATTCTGCCAGTGCCGTATCGGCAATACTGTTTGCTAAAGCCTTAAATTCGGCGTTCCCTGCCACAAAGTCGGTTTCGCAACCTAATGCTACCAGTATTGCTTTTTTTGCGTCTGCCGAAATTTTGGCTATCACCGCGCCTTCAGTGGTTTCGCGGTCGGCGCGTTTGGCGGCAACCAGCTTGCCTTTTTCGCGGATAATTTCTTTTGCACGTTCAAAGTCGCCATTGGCTTCCACCAATGCGTTTTTGCAGTCCATCATGCCGGCGCCGGTCATTTGGCGCAACTTGGCTACATCTTGTGCTTTAATTTCCATAAATATTCCTTTTATAATGTGTTTTTACTCTTCTTTTTTCTTGGCAACAGTTCTGCGGGAACGTATTTTCTTCCCTTCGCCGCTTTCTTCATTTTCATTTGCGGGAACGTTGACATTTTTTTCTTTTTCTACCTTGCTTTCCTGCAAACCTTCATTGATAGCCTGGCATAAGGTAGAAACAACCAGTGCAATGGATTTCGCCGCATCATCATTTGCCGGGACTACATAATCAATGGGGGTAGGGTCGCAGCAGGTATCCACCATTGCAATGATCGGGATACTTAAGCGGTTGGCTTCTTTCACGGCATTTGATTCTTTTTGTATATCCACCACGAAAAGGGCGGCAGGCAAGCGGTTCAAATCAGCGATAGAACCTAAGTTCTTTTCTAATTTGGCGCGTTGGCGCGTTACTTGTAGCCGTTCGCGCTTTGCCAGTGTTTCAAAAGTGCCGTCGGTAACCATTTTGTCGAGGGTGTTCATTTTCTTCACCGCCTTGCGAATGGTCGGGAAATTGGTCAGCATTCCGCCGGGCCAGCGTTCCGTTACATAGGGCATATTTACCGCTTTGGCGTGTTCCGCCACAATTTCTTTGGCTTGTTTCTTGGTGGCGACAAAAAGGATTTTGCGCCCGCTGCGGGCAAGCTGCCTCATCACATTGGCTGCTTCGTCGATTTTCAGCGCGGTTTTGTGCAGGTCAATAATATGGATACCGTTTTTTTCCATAAAAATATACGGCGCCATTTTAGGATTCCACTTGCGTTTCATGTGTCCGAAGTGGACGCCTGCATCTAAGAGTTCTTGGAAATTTGTTCTGGACATGTTTTTTCTTTTTTTGTTTTTAATTTTTTGTTGTGAAGCGTTATGCTTTACGTTCCTTTACTTCAATCATGCGGTAGTAGCGGTCAAGGCTAATCCGTATAATTTTCCGCGGCAGGGCAACTTCGCAAAATCAGCAGGCAGGCGTGCGTGCCTGCTAATTCATGGCAGGAAGTTTGAAACCGTTGCCGTGCATTGTAAACGGTGAAAAAATTACCGTTTGCTGAATTGAAAGCGTTTGCGTGCGCCGGGGCGACCGGGTTTCTTGCGTTCCACTTCGCGGGGGTCGCGGGTGAGCAAGCCGTTGGTCTTTAATACCGGGCGATGCGCTTCCTTATCGATTTTGCACAATGCGCGCGCTATTGCCAAACGGAGCGCTTCTGCCTGTCCTTTGCTGCCGCCGCCGTCAAGGTTGACTTTGATGTCGTAGTTGGCGGTAGTGCCGGTCAATTCGAGCGGTTGTTTGACGATGTACTGCAAAGTATCCATCGGGAAGTACTGTTCCATCGGGCGGTTGTTTATCACAATCGCGCCCTTGCCGGGATTCACGTAAATGCGGGCAATTGCTGATTTTCGTCTTCCAAGTGCGTTGATTACTTCCATGCTCTGTTAGATTTCATTTAATGTAATTTGTTTGGGTTGTTGTGCCTGGTGCGGATGTTCTGCGCCTGCATACACATGCAGGTTGCGGAACAAAGCGGCGCCAAGTCGGTTTTTAGGAAGCATACCGCGTATGGCTTCCTCTACTACTGCAAACGGTTTACGCGACAGTAACTCTTTGGGAGTTGCGAAGCGTTGGCCGCCGGGATAGCCGGTGTGACGGACGTACACTTTATCGGTCAATTTCTTGCCGGTGAGGCGGATTTTTTCGGCGTTAATGACAATGACATTGTCGCCGCAATCCACATGAGGCGTAAAATTGGCTTTATGCTTGCCGCGCAGCACGTATGCCACGCGCGAAGCAAGACGTCCCAATACCTGGTCCGTAGCGTCGATTATCAGCCACTCCTTGTTGACGGTGGCGGCATTCGCCGATACGGTCTTGTAACTTTGTGTGTCCACGTTCTTGATGTTTTAATTTATACCTGTTGTTTTTTTCAAAAGGGTTGCAAAGATACTACTTTATTTTGGATTTACAAACAAGTTTTTAACATTTCCCCAAAAATAACGGTTTAAACGGCTTATGCGTTTGTGCTTGGATACGATAACTTCGATATAAAATGAGCGGCTAAGATATTGAGCGGAAAACAGGGGGAAGTTTTTTTCCCTGTTTCGAGAATATTTTGTTTCCTCAAAAGTTGCGCGATGAAACCATTGAAAATGCAGGCATACGTCGCACATGACCTTATTGTAAGGTGGATATTTTATGCGGTTATTTTGCTGTTTTTGTATTATTATTTATTTGCGCAGTAATTATCTCCGCATATACTTTGCGTGTTGTTCGTCATTGAGCCGGCACGTGCCCAGGTTGACCCGTTCCAATTATACCAGGTCATCGTATTCGTGTGTATATAATTATGGCAGTATGAAGTAAAACAACTGCATAGTGATTGGGAACTCCATGCGTAAGGTCTATTGATAGACGCGCACAAGGGAACACATGTTTCACAACGCTTGCAGTCTTTTGAGCACGTGGTTTTCTTGTAAGTGCTATATGTAGGGTTTATCACATCGCCGCATTGATTTCGTTGTTGTATGTATGCGTAGTCGCATTCTTGTGTGCACGCGCCGTCTTCAGTGGTATAATTTCCGGTGGTTTTACACGTGCCGCTGCAATCGGTTGTACCCGTAGCGCAGCCACACGTTGCATGTGCAGACTGACCGTTCGTACCCAGATAATTTACCGTGATATTCCCCCTTACCGTGTTGCTTTCGCAATTATTTGCATTTTTCACCTTCACCGTATAGGCGGCAGAAGCCGAAAGCGAGGCGATAGTATAACTGTTGGTTTGGTTCGTGTAGG
>JAITKG010000001.1 GCA_031278495.1 Prevotellaceae bacterium
AAAAAGAATTGATTTTCCCTTTCAACGCTTTTTTCAATACGGGGGATTAGCTCAGTTGGCTAGAGCACCTGCCCTGCAAGCAGGGGGTCGTCGGTTCGACTCCGACATCCTCCACAAAAATGAAATCAGGCAACTTTAACCGGGTTGCTTTTTTTATTTTTCTTACCTTTGCCAAAGTTTAATTTATAATATGAAAAAACATTATTTTCTTCTCCTCTGCCTTTTTTCCTTAAATTATGCCGCTGCCGGGCAACCGGCTTGGATACGCATCAATCAATTGGGCTATATTCCGCACAGTGTGAAAGTGGCGGTTTTCCTCTCGCAAACCGAAGCGGCTACGCGGGATTTTGTGGTGAAAGATGCGGATAGCGGGGAGATTGTTTTCTCGGGACAAGGCATTGCTGCGAATGCCGGAAGATGGGGCATGGCCAATGCGTTGCGGCTGAATTTTTCACCGCTGGAACGCACCGGCGGCTATTATATTGAATGCAATGGCGCTGCTTCTCCTGTTTTCAAGATTGACGCCGGCGTGTACGACGGTACGGCGGATTTTATTTTGAACTACATGCGGCAGCAACGTTGCGGCTTCAATCCATATTTGGATACCCTTTGCCACCAGCATGACGGGTTTATTGCCGGACATCCGACCCGCAACGGCGAACCGATTGACGTGCGCGGCGGCTGGCACGATGCTTCGGATTATTTGCAATACCTGCCGACGTCGGCAAATGCGGTGTTTCAACTGCTGTTTGCCTGGCAGCAAACGCCGGATAAAACTGTTTTCAAAGATGCGCATGACGCAGCCGGCAAAAAAGGAAAGAACGGCATTCCCGATATTTTGGACGAAATACGCTGGGGGTTGGAATGGATGGCGCGCATGAATCCCGAACCGGGAGTGATGTTCAACCAGATTGCCGACGACCGCGACCATGCCAAGATGCGCATCCCTGCTTACGATAGCGTAGACTACGGTTGGGGAAAAGGCACGGGACGGCCGGTATTTTTCATCACCGGAAAGCCACAGGGATTGCGGCAGTATAAAAACCGGACGGAAGGCGTGTCGTCAAGCGCAGCCAAGTTCGCTTCGGCTTTCGCACTGGGCGCTGCCGTTTTCCGGGACGTCGACCCTGCTTTTGCCGCTATACTGAATGAAAAAGCGGCGCCGGCTTTTGCCTTTGCCGCATCGGATTTGGGATGCACGCAAACGATGTGCACCGTATCGCCTTATTTTTATGAAGAAGACAATTACGCAGATGATATGGAACTGGCCGCCGCCGTCCACTATGCCGTTACCCGCGACGAAGAATGGCTGGAAAAAGCCGATTACTGGGGGCAACTCGAAGAGGTTACGCCCTGGATGGAACTCGGCAGGGCGCGCCATTACCAGTTTTATCCTTTTGTCAACCTTGGGCATTTTTACCTTGCGCAATCCGGCGATAAAGCTATCGAAGAAAAGTATGCCGGCTTTATGAAACAAGGGCTGGAATGCCTGTTGAAACGCGCCCGGGAGTATGGCGACCCATTCCTCAACGGCATACCGTTCATTTGGTGTTCAAACAATCTGGTGGCGGCGGCTATTACGCAAGCGCGCTTATATTATCAGGCTGCCGGCGATGAAACCTATCTGGAAATGGAAGCGGCGTTGCGCGACTGGCTGTTCGGCTGCAATCCGTGGGGCGCTTCCATGATTTGCGGCTTGCCTGCCGACGGCGCTTCGCCCCGCAAGCCCCATTCGTTTGTATCGGAACTGATGCACGACATTCCTTACGGCGGATTGGTGGATGGTCCAATTTACCGTTCTATTTATGAAGGTCTGCGGGGTATTCATTTGAAATACGACGACCCGTATGCGGCTTTTCAATCCGGCGCAGCCGTATACCACGACGACCCGGGCGATTATTCTTCCAATGAGCCGACAATGGATGGCACCGCCAGCCTCAGTTTTTATTTATCGGCAATGGAAAAAGCCGGCAAACTGCAACGGGGAACGGCAAACATCGTAACCGACCGCTGGGGCGCGACCGTCAAAATAAATACCGGCAGGAAAACAGTGCATCTGGTTTTCCCTGCCGACAGCGCATTTGAAGGCGCAGAGGCGGTATTGAAAACATTGGCGAAGCACAGGATTAAAGCCTCTTTCTTCCTTACCGGAAATTGCCTGAAAACAAAAAAGTATGAACGGGTGATTAAAGAAATTATCCGCAAAGGGCATTATGTAGGGGGACATTCGGACGCCCATCTGCTTTATGCTTCATGGGATGGCGGCCGGCCGTCGCTGGTGACGGCGGATAGCTTAACGCGCGACTTTCGCCGCAATATGGCTGCATTGGAAAAATTCGGCATAGAGGTAGCGCAGCTCCGGTATTTTCTTCCGCCCTATGAACATTACAATGCCGGACAGGTGCGGCTGATAGCGGCATTGGGGCAGTCCGTCATCAATTATACGCCCGGCGTGCGGACGGCGGCTGATTATACCACGCCCGACATGCCGAATTATGCCTCTTCCCGCGAACTGATAGACTGGTTGTTTGCCTTTGAGGAAGAACACGGCTTAAACGGCGGCATCCTCCTTATCCATCCCGGCACGCACGAAAGCCGCACCGATAAACTCTACCTGCATTTGGACGAAATCATCGGGAAACTCCGCAAAAAAGGCTATTCCTTCGAACGGCTGTTTTAACGCAGCAAACGCCGGCTAATGTGCTAATGTGACTAATGTGTTAATGTGACTAATTGGGCTGGCGCCGGCTAATGTGAAAATGTGGAGATGTGAAGATGTGAAAATGTGGCTGGCGCGCCAGCAACTTTCAACTCTCAACTTTCAACTGAAAGCTGGGTGCAAAAAAGAACTGCCGGTGCAGAAATGCGCCGGCGGTTTTTTTTGAAATCTTTAAGTCAGGAACTGGCTGGCGGGGCAGCTAATTCTTAATTCTCAGAATCCGGCGCTTTTCAGGCGCAGCCCGCAATCTTCGGGAAATCCGGAAAGCAGGTTCATGTTTTGCACGGCCTGTCCGGATGCGCCTTTCAGGAGGTTGTCAATGGCAGCGGTGATATGTATGTAGCCGTTATGAAAATGAAGCTGGAGTAATGCCTTATTGGTGTTCACCACTTCTTTCAGGCTTATCGTTCCGGCGGCAAGGTGCACGAACGGCGACGGCGCATAATAATTCCTGTAGTATTCCTGCACCTGTTCTGCCGCCACATTTTCCGGCAGCCGTGTAAGGACGGATGCGAAGATACCCCGCGTAAAATCACCACGTACGGGAATCATATTGACAGGCGGAATAACGCCGCCCGCCAGCGTCGCCAGCGTCCGGTTAATTTCCGCCAGGTGTTGGTGCGTAAAGGGTTTGTAGATGGACAGGTTGGATGCGCGGTAACTGAAATGCGTTGTTTCGCCGGGCTGTTTTCCTGCGCCGGTTGCGCCGGTAATGGCGTGAATATGCACGTCGGACGTTAGCAAACGGGCAGCCGCCAGAGGCGCTAACGCTAAGATAACAGCTGTGGCGAAGCATCCGGGATTGGCTACATAACCGGCGCGCCGGATGTCTTCTTTGAACCATTCGGGCATGCCGTAGACAAACGTTTTATCGCCAAACGTATTGTCCACGCGGAAATCATTACCCAAGTCGATAATTTTGCAGTGCGCGGGCAAGGAGTGCGTGCGCAGAAATTCCCGCGATGCGCCGTGCGCCAAGCAAAGGAAGAGAACATCGGGTTCGCCCGGATCGCCGGTAAAATACAAATCGCAATCGCCATACAGGTCTTTATGTACTGCTGATACCGCCTGCCCGTGCCGGCTGCCTGTCAGCAATGCGCCAATTTCCACATACGGGTGGTTCAGCAATACGCGTATCAGTTCCCCTCCGGTGTAGCCGGTCGCGCCGGCAATCGCAACTTTAATCGTTTTCATGGACGGCATAATATATTTTTAACGGGTTGGCAAGGACTTTTGTAAAGCCGGTCACATCGGCGCCGGTGAATGATTTATTGGTTTCGCCGTATGCGCCGAACTTCGCATTCATTAAATCATAGGGCGACGAACACCCGCGCACGGCAAAGTGGTAAGGCATCAGTTCCGTTTCCACCACGCCGGTAACGAACTTTTGCGTGTCTTCCAAAAACGCCTCGATATTCCGCGCCAGCGGGTCGAGGTATTGCGCTTCGTGCATCAGTTGCCCGTACCAGCCGGCAAGTTGGTCTTTCCAGTAGAGTTGCCCTTTGGTGAGCGTATGTTTTTCGAGCAGGTGATGGCTTTTAATAATAATCATCGGCGCGGGGGCTTCAAAAGCCACGCGCCCTTTGATACCAATGATTGTATCCCCCACATGCGTATCGCGACCGATGGCAAACCTTGCCGCCGTTGCATTCAGTTGCCGGATGAGTTCCACCGGCGGAAGCGGCTTACCGTTCAATGCCGCCGGCTCGCCTTTATGGAAGGTTATGCTGATTTTCTCCGGAGCGGTGGCGGTGGGCTGCGAGGGATAGGCGCTTGCCGGAAGGCAGGTATCGGACGTCAACGTTTCCGCCCCGCCAATGCTCGTTCCCCACAGTCCCTGGTTGATGGAATATTTAGCTTTTTCCCATGCCAGCGCGCATCCGTTCCCGGCTAAATAATCAATTTCTTCCTGCCTGCTCAATGCCAGCTCGCGGATGGGCGCAATGATTTCCACGCCGGGCGCCATCACTTCAAACACCAAATCGAAACGCACCTGGTCGTTGCCGGCGCCGGTGCTGCCGTGCGCCACGTGCGTAGCGCCGATTTTTTGGGCATGCCGCAATACCGCCAACGCCTGAAACACCCGCTCGGAACTTACCGACAACGGATAAGTGGCATTTTTCAGGATATTGCCGAAAATAAGGTACCGGATACCTTTACTGTAATACTCCTCCACCGCATCAACCGTCGTATGCGTGGCCGCGCCCAGCGAAAGGGCGCGTTCCCGGATGCGCGTTTCCTCGACTGGGGAAAACCCGCCGGTATTCACTAATACCGTATGCACTTCCATTCCCCGTTCATTTTTCAGGTATGGCACACAAAAGGATGTATCTAATCCCCCACTAAATGCTAAAACAACTTTTTTCATATTTGATTGCTAATAATTCCTAATTCTTAATTCCTAATTTTTTCATGACCGCCGACCACTGGTTATTTACTGCCGGCCGTTTGTAAGCGGGGTCATAGAGCAAAGCCGTGCAGAGGCACATTTTATGATTGTTGCGCTCCAGTATATCATAGTTGCGGCAACCTTTGCAGCCTTCCCAGAACTCCGGGTCTTCGGTCAATTCGGCGAATGGCACCGGGCGGAAACCCAACTCATAATTGATTTTCATTACCGCCGTGCCGGTAGTGATACTGAAGATTTTTGCTTTGGGATATAATTTCTTTGACAGTTCAAAAACTTTCCGCTTGATATGCCGCGCCAGCCCGATTTTCCGGTAGGCGTGCGCCACAATAAGCCCGGAGTTGGCGACAAACTGTTTATGCCCCCATGTTTCGATATACGAAAAGCCTGCGAGTTCGCCGCCGTCAAGGGCGATCACGGCTTTGCCGTCCCGCATTTTCTTTTTGATATATTCAGGGTCCCGTTTGGCAATGCCCGTGCCTCTTTCCTGCGCCGATATATACATCAGTTCGCAGATTTTTTCTGCCCACTTCACATGGCTTTCATTTGCCTCACAGATGACAATTTTGCTCATCTATATATTTTGGTTTGCTCCCGTATAATGCAGGGATGATTGGTTGGTTGATTGGTTAATTGCAGCCGGTGCGAATGCCGCCGGCATCCCGTATGCCTTTTTCAGGCGCATCGTCGGACGTGCCGTTTTTTCCGGTGGGGAATAATGATATGACGGTTTTTATTCATAAACGGCTGCAAAGGTAATTATTTTTTTTAATTACAATGTTAAGAGGCTAAAAAGTTTTTTGCACGGGTGCCTAACGCAGCAGATTCTTCGACTCCGCCTGGAATGACGGGGCGATGAACAACGAATAATGAACAATGAAGCCCTGCTCCGTTCCCCATACACCGTTTGCTGCGCGAAGCGCCGGCGCAAAACGGAAGAAAGGTGAAAGAAAATCCGTACCTTTGTTCCCGGTAAACGAAAAATAACGCGGATGAAATGAAAAAACAACCTGCTAAATCCCCTTCCCTGTTCGTGTCGTTGATACCGGTGGTAGTACTGGTCGGGCTGTTGTTTGGGACAATATCCCTGTTCGGCGGCAATACATTGTCCGGCGGCAGCCAGATTACTTTACTTATAGCGGCGGCGGTATGCTGCGCCATAGCCATATTGCACTGCAAAACCGCATGGGACGCCATCGAGAAAACCATTATCAACAGTATCGCCGGCGTGGCGCCCGCCATATTGATACTGTTAATTATCGGTGCGCTGGCGGGCAGCTGGATGATTAGCGGAATCGTTCCCACGCTGATATATTACGGCATTCAAATCATCCATCCGGATTTTTATTTGGTTTCGACGTGCATCATCTGCGCCGTTGTGTCGGTGATGACCGGTACCTCGTGGACGACTATCGCAACTATCGGCATTGCCTTGCTGGGCATCGGTCAGGCGCAGGGCTTCCCGCCCGGTTGGATTGCCGGCGCAATTATTTCCGGCGCCTATTTCGGCGATAAAATTTCGCCGTTGTCGGATACCACCGTCCTGGCGTCTTCCACTACCGGTACGCCTTTGTTTACGCACATCCGCTATATGATGATTACTACCGTTCCGTCCATGTTGATAACGCTGGTTATTTTTACGGTGGCGGGGTTTGTGCATACCCCTGCGGCAACCGGCGATGTGGCGGTTTATGTGGATAAACTGGAAGAAACGTTTACTATTTCCTTATGGTTGCTGCTGGTGCCGGCGGTAACTATTTTTATGATTATAAAAAAAGTTCCGGCAATTATTACCCTGTTCCTGTCGGCGATGGTGGCGGGCGTTGTGGCGCTGTTTGTCCAGCCGCATTTGTTGCACGAGATAGCGGGGGCGGCGTCGCCGGAAAGCTTAGCCTCGAAATGCAAAGGGCTGCTGGTAACTTTTTACGGCAGCACACACATTGACGCCGGCAATGCGGCATTGAACGATTTGATTTCAACTAACGGCATGGCGGGGATGCTCAATACCGTGTGGGTTATTATTTGCGCTATGGCTTTTTCCGGCGCCATGACTGCCAGCGGCATGCTGCAAGTCATCACCACGTCGTTCATGCGCCTGATGAAACGCACGGTGAGCATGGTAACATCTACTGTTTGTTCCGGCATTATCCTGAACCTTATCGCCGCCGACCAGTACATTGCCATTATCCTTACGGGAAGCATGTTCAAAGATATTTACCGGGAGAAAGGCTTTGAAAGCCGCCTCCTGAGCCGCACCACCGAAGACGCCGTTACCGTTACTTCGCCGCTGGTGCCCTGGAATACCTGCGGGATGACGCAATCGAGTATACTCGGTATATCCACGTTTGTGTATTTGCCTTATTGCTTTTTCAATTTGATAAGCCCGTTGATGAGTATCCTTATAGCCGCCTTAGGGTATAAAATTTACAGGCGTAAGCCATGACGTTAGCCGTGCGTCGTGAACCGTTTATTCTTCAGGTATTCGTTTATGCGTGCAATATCCTTGTGTTTCGTAGTGTCGCCCGTGAATGGCGGAAAGAAAGCGCGCACCTCGTTGTACACTTCTTTGGTGGCAGCCGAAAGCTGACGCTGTATTTTCAGGTAATCGACGGCTTGCACAATAGCCATGAAATGGATGCTCATCACCTGATAGGCATTTTCGATGACGGTTTTGGCAAGCAGCGCGGCATTGGCGCCCATGCTCACGATATCCTGGTTGTCGTTGTTGCACGGGATACTGTGTACATACATGGGGTTGGAGAGGGTTTGCGATTCGGCGGTGGTGGAGGTAGCCGTGAATTGCGCCGCCTGCAAGCCGTAATTAAGCCCCCTGACGCCCAGATTCCCGAACGGGGGCAGCAGGTTGTTGAGGCGTTCATGGAACAAATAATTCATTTGCCGTTCCGCCAGCATGGTTAATTTGGTTATGGCTATTTTCAGTTTGTCCATTTCAAACGACACATAGTCGCCATGAAAGTTCCCGCCGTGGAACACATTTCCAGCCTGCACGTCCACAATGGGGTTGTCGCTTGCCGAATTTATTTCGTTCATCAATACTTCTTCCACCTTTGCGACGGCGTCAGCTACCGGACCTAAAACCTGCGGCACGCAACGGATGGAATAATACTCCTGCACTTTATCCTTAATGTAGGCGTCTTCTATTTTGTGGTCATAAAAGAAAGCTTCGCGCTTGCGGATACGCGCAGCGTCGTGCAAAACCGCCCGCAGTTGCGCCGCCACCTGTTGTTGCCCCCTGTGCTTCTTTGACACATTGAGTTCTTCCGAAAAATAATCGTCGAAAGCCGCCACAATCTCAAGCACCATCGCCGAAGCGATAACTGCCCAGTCGAGTATTTTTTTGGCGTAAAACAGGTTTATCATCCCGATGCCGGTCATGGCAGAGGTGCCGTTCAACAACGCCAAGCCTTCACGCACGTGCATTTTGACGGGTTGCAGGCGCAGTTCATCGAACACCTGCTGGGTCGGCACGATGTCTCCTTTGTAGCGCACCTCGCCTTCGCCGATAAGGCACAGCGCAATGTGCGCCAATTGCACCAGATCGCCGCTGGCGCCCACGCTGCCGTGTTCAAAGATTAACGGGTAAATATCGCGGTTGATAAACTCCGCCAGCAACGCCACCACCGACGGGTGAATACCCGAATATCCCCGCAGGAAAGTGCCTGCCCGCGCCAGCATAATAGCTTTGACGTACGGGTCGGGAACCAGTGCGCCTGCGCCCGTGCAGTGGCTCCGGATGATATTATATTGTAAATCGTTCAGGCTTTTGTCGTCAATCCGGTATTGCGCCATAGGTCCAAAGCCGGTGTTGATGCCATAAATCAATTTTTCTTTTGAAAAACGGTTTAAAAATTCAAATCCTTGCGCCACGCTGGCTAAGGTGGCTGCCGAAAGTTCTAATTTCTTTCCACGAAAAAGAATGTCATAAACATTGTCTGCGGTAAGTTCTAAATGTATCATGCTATCTCCAATGCCACGTCCTTAAAATATTAAAAATGGAAGCCGCCCAATAGTTCCGCACGCCGAAACCTCCGGCGCGTCCTGTAATTTTCCGCGAATAAATAATTTCATGTGTCGCCTCGTCAAAAAAGACGACATGGTAAACGCCCGACCGCCGGGCTTTGCTCAACGTTTCTGCAATGAAAACCAAACCCACCGTTGCATTGTTATCGGTGGAAAGCGGCGAAATAATTGCGCGGATATCGGCGTCCGAAATTTTTTCGCGCACGGTTCGCGCCGTCAACTGTTGGGCGTCGATTTGCTCATTGTTGTTACCGGTTACGGAAAAATTGTAAGCCAATATTTCTTTACCCATGTATTTTTTGAAATTGTATTTGTTCACTTCCCGGTAAAGTAAATCGTTAATGGCAATAAGCCCGCCCTTAAACCGTTCAGGTATTTCCTCCACGTCGGGAGCTGTGGCCAGTGAAAAGTCAACGCCATAAAAATTTATTTCCCTTATTTTTTTAATATCGACGGATTGGGCGTCCGTTGGAGCTACCGGCGCCACCGTCATGGCAATCAGGAAAAGTATTTTTTTCATATTATAAAATGTTAATGTATGTATCATGTACGGGCGTGTTTATATCCCTGCATCTTCTGGTTGTAGGGGGACAAAGGTACAAAATTTTTGCCGGCGCGCCACTATGAAACATTAAATCTTGAAATATCCGCATCCTGTTATTTGGAATTTTACCGTAAGGTAAGGTATGCCGACTGCAATAATTCCGCTGTGGCGGCGTTGATTTTCTTCAATTCTTTCAAATCAATGCCGGCGTCCCGCCATTTTTCCATACTGTTATAATAATGGTCAAAAACGGCGGCTTCTACCTGCGCCACCTGCTGCATGATGCCGTCGCCCGACGGGTTGTAGAGGGCGGGAAAGTAAAGGTATTTTTTTTCATTGGCGCGCGTCAGCGGAAATACCTTGCTTTTGAGTGCAAGCGCATGGTCGCACAATAGCGCATGGTTGGGAAGTTCGCTTTTGCACAGCATTTCCAGTTGCTGCCCGCCCGCTTTTACCCACATCGGTACGGCGACGCCCACCGGCGGATAACCCAAAATCGTCCACACGGTAGTCATCTCGGGGTTTTCGCCCGGCTTCACGCCCTGTATAACCAGTGACGCCGACGATGATTTGCGCGGGATAAAATCATGGTCATATACCCAGCCCCGCGCTTCCGGCGACGCAATGCCGCCGTCCAGCAGGTCGATGCCCATCAGCGAGTGGCGGAAAGAACGGGACAAATGACGGAAAATCCACTGCGGCGTAATGTTCCGGAGGGGCGCTTGTGGCAGGATAATCTCCATCGCCGTATGGTAGCGGATATATCCCATGCCCTCGCCAAACCGACCGGTATAGGAAAAATTGGTGTACACCAAAAAACCGTTGGGTGCAATTTTCGGGTCGTTCACATCCACTTTCACCCATTGCGTATTGTTGACTTCATAATAGGCGGCGCCGCCCTGCGCATCAATCACGCCGAAGTTCGCCTCTACCCGCATCGGGCGCGGGTAGCGGTCGAGGAATGCCTCGAACTCTGCCAGCGTGCTGCATTCCGACAAGGCTTTATACATCAGTTCGCCTTCCCTGTCCATTTCCTCTATGTCGTCGTCTTTGAGGTTGTACGAGGCGGTGTTCATAATGGAAAACCCCGTGCTGTTGCTGCCTGTCCATGCCGTGCGACCGGTATCCGAGCTGTTCAGCAGGGCGAGGAATGCGTATTTCCCGGTATGGAAAAAGGCCATCCGGTTATTCATATCGTCGGTGTCGCGGTGTTTCCAGAGGAGCGGCCGCCCGTCGGCGGTTACTTTTCCCGTAAAAATAGCCGAAGTACACCCGTAGCCGGCGCCCGCCGGACTTAACCATGTGCCGGCAATAAGTAAGGTAATGATAAATGCTGGTCTCATTTGTAACAGTGAATAAATTATGCATAAAGGTATAACTTTTTTTTGAATTAGGGCAATGGAATCCTGTTTTCCTGCGTTAAATCTTTAAATCCTGAAATCTTTAAATCCCGTTAAAAAATACTATCTTTGCGCAATCATTAAATTAAGCGCTATGAAAATTACTATTATCGGCGTTGGCAACATCGGCGGCGCCATCCTCGAAGGCACGGTCAGGAAAGGGATTGTAGAACCCGCAAACATTACGGCGTCCGACCCCCATCCGGATTTTGCGGAAAAATTTATCCGCAAAAACATTATTGCCGGCTATACTGCCGATAATGTCCGCGCCATACAGGGCGCCGATTTGGTCATCGTAGCCGTAAAACCCTGGTTGGTGGAAAAGGTAATGGGCGAAATTGCCGGCGCGCTTGACCGTGCAAAGCAAGCCGTAGTGTCCATTGCCGCAGGCGTTACGTTCGACCGGCTTGAGCAGTACCTTTCGGTTGCCGGCTCAGGCGCGGTGGAGCTGTACCGCGTTATCCCCAACACCGCTATTTCCTTAGGACGGAGCGTATCGTTCATTACGCGGCGCAATACTTCTGCGGCGCACGACGAACAGGTACGCACGCTTTTCGCCGCTCTGGGCGAAATCGTTGACGTAGATGAAAGCGAGATGACGGCTTGCACCGCCCTTTCTTCGGCGGGCATCGCCTATGCCTTGCGCTACCTCAACGCCGCCATGCAGGGCGGAAAAGCATTGGGCTTGGACGGGCAGAAATCATTGCGCATTGTGATGAAAACTATGGACGGCGCGCTGGCGTTGCTCGAAGCCAACGGCAACTGCCCGCAAGCGGAAATCGACAAGGTAACCACTCCCGGCGGCGTAACCTTGAAAGGACTCGACGCTATGGAAAACGGCGGGTTTACCCGCGCCGTCATCAACGGGCTGCTGGCGACAAAATAGCCGGATTCCTTGAAAACAGGAACTCTTTGCCAATTTTTGGCTTAATGGTCAAATATTATTTGAAAAAAGTTTCTTTTTCAACTTTCGAATACAATTTTGAGGATCTTAAATTTTCCAAAAGTAATTCCAAATCTTCGGTCAACAATGTTCCTTTGAATTGCGCTGCGCCGCATTCTATTTGTTGCGCAAGTTTTATTTTAGGAATTTGCGATAACGCATGACAAGCAATAAAAGAATCATACGATAAAATATCAGGATAGTTTGAATGCTTTATCGGCATTTGCATATCCATGAAATCCGGTCGCGATTTTACATAGTTATTTATATTCGAATTGATAAAAAAGAACCCTACAAACCCCTGTTCATTTTCGCCTATTATTACAAAAAATTTACCATGATCAATATGATCAAATTCTTCGGCATGCAATAGGACGCCTCGCCTAATTAACGCCTTTGACAATATTGCCGGATTCATTATTGGGAAACGGTTGGTTGTAGCGGGGTTATCCAATTAAGATAGGAAATATAATCTTCTTTTTCGCCGGCTTCCCGCAACATATTTTCCATAGAAATAGGCGCATCGTCGGACGCCAAAGACCATGCAATGTCATGTGATTTTTGCCGTATTTCATCCCATGACAGCGTGCCATATTGCGCAATAGCGCTGTCCAACGCTTCAATATCCGATGCCGAAAGAAAATCTAAATCCGGCGCTTGTTTTGGTTGGATAAAATACCAATCGTGCACATCAAACAATTGAGCATAACGGGTAGCATCCTCTGTAAAAAAACTATCGCCACGTACTGCTTTGAAAATATCATAAATTTTAGATGGTACAGGTCCGTCAGCCATTTTAATATACATATCGCCGGTTATAGACCTTCCATATTTTGCCAAGTGGTTACGGTCGGCAAAGTAAATAATCTTAAATATTTTATGAAAATCTTTCCGCAATAAACCCTGCGCTACATAAAGGATAACTTGTAGCGATTTATCAAGATTAAAAATAGAAGTTGGCATAATTAACTTTGTTTATGGTAAAACATCATTAACACTGCAAATATATTACAATATTTTATATCTACAAAATTTATTCTACTACATAATCATTGCGGATGACTTGTAATTCGGTGCGGCGGTTGAATGCGTGGCAAATTTCCTGTTGTTCTTCGTTGGGTAGCGCGGTAATAAATTTCTCGGTCAGTTTTTGTCCCGCTTGCAGGAAAGAGTATTGCTTCGCCATGCCAGCCGTTACCGTTTTGGGTTCCGATTCGCCCAAGCCGACGGCTACGAGGCGCGGTTCATCAATGCCGTTTTTTATCAGGTAATCGACTACCGCCTGCGCGCGCCGTTGCGCCAGTTCATAGTTTGTTTCGTCGCTGCCGCGATTATCGGTATGGGCGCGCAATTCAACCATAATTGACGGGTTGTCTTTCATCAGTTCTACCAATGAATCGAGCGCCGTGCGCGAAGCATCGGAAAGGGTTGCTTGCCCGAAGTCGAAAAAGATATTGGGAATTTCTATTGGTTTGGCGGTGGATGTAAGGGCAAAGGTATCGCGGTGAATGTGCCCGTTATCCCAACCGGCGCTGGAAAAACGCAGTTTGGCATTCAGGTAGCCGTTGCGCGAAGCCAATACTAAATAATTCAATCCGGCATTCACCCGGAAATAGAATGCGCCACTGGCTTCGGTGCGTTTGCGCAACACTGCGCCGTTACTGCCAACCAGGCGTATTTCGGCATTTTCCAGCACATGACCTGTGGCGGCGTCTTTCACAATTCCTTCAAAATGGTATTCGACAGGTTTTATATCCAGTGCCAGCCGGTAGATGTCGTCGCCGCCTTTTGCGTTTTTATCCCTGCGGCGCGAGGCAAAATAACCGTGCTCATTTTCGCGTTCGAGGATAAGGGAAAAATCATCGGCGGGAGAATTGACGGGACGTCCCATGTTTTCTATATTCCAGCCGCCCAAGCTGTCGGGCGTGGCTTTGAAAATATCCAGCCCGCCGAATCCGGGATGCCCGTCGGAAGCGAAGTAAAGGCTGTTGCCGCGGGCAAAAGGATACATCTCATTGCCGGCGGTATTGATTTGCGCGCCTATGTTCACCGCTTCCCCCCAGTCGTCGCCTGCGCCGCTGCGCGTTACTTTCCAGACGTCCATTTTCCCCATGCCGCCATCCATGTCCGATACAAAATAAAGCGTCAAGTCGTCGTCGGAGAGCGTCGGGTGCGCCGCAGTGACGCTATCCGGCATGAGTTTCAAATCTTGCAGTTCGCCCCATTCGTTATCATTGCGTTCAATCGCGAAAATTTTGCAACCTGTTTTTTCGCGTTTTACCTTTTGGCAACGCGTGAAATATAAAACAGTATAGCTATGGTTAAAAGCCGCTGCGCCGTCTTCGTACTTGGTATTTATTTCTTCGCCCATGTTTTGCGGTTTTGTCCATTTGCCGTTGCGCGGAAGGCGGGAAAAAAATATATCGGTGGAAATTTCACCGGTAACGTCATAGATTTTTTTGCTGCTGTTATCATCCTTGCGGGTAGAGGTAAAAAGCAGCGTTTCGTAGTCGTCGGCGCCATAAGCCGGCGCAAAATCATTGGCGCGCGTATTTAATGCCGTTGCCAATTCTACTTTATAGGCGTTTTCGCTGCCGCCGGAATTCTTCGCCAGTTCCAGCGAAGCCAGTGCGGTAGCGGCTTGCGGGTCATTCGGACGTTGTTCCCGGTAGTGGATGAACTGTTCTTCGGCTTTGCCATATTGCTCGTTAGCCAACAATACTTTCCCGTAATACAAATGGATTTCGGGGTTCTCGGGCGTTTTATGTTGGCGCAACAGTCCGGCATAAGCTGTTTCTGCGCTGCGCCAATTGCCCAGCCGCCGGTAGCATTCGGCATAATTGAAATAAGGTTGTTCGGCTTGCGCTTTTGGTATTTTCCGGATGATTTTCTTATATTGCCCGGCAGCGGCGGCATATCCGCCCTCTTCAAAAAGGCGGTTGGCTTTTTCTAATTTACTTGCCGTGCTGCATGCCGTCAACAGCAACGCACAAAGAAGATATGAAGCAAATCGTTTCAACAGGAATTTTTTTCTACAAATATACAAAATAAATGTGTGTTTGGCGTGAAGATGTGGCGTTCGTCCATTCTTAATGCTTAATTTCTGATTCCCCATCGTGTTCTGTGAAGCTATAAAAATGGTTGCCGGCAATGATGATGTGGTCTAAAAATTTAATATCAAGTAAGGCGGCGGCTTGCTGCACTTGCCTGGTCAGGCGCAGGTCTTCGGCGCTGGGTTGCGCATTGCCCGACGGGTGGTTATGCACCAGGATAATTCCCGGCGCTAATTTTTCGAGCGCCTGTTTGAGGATAATTCGCGTGTCGGCAGTGGTGGCGTGAATACCGCCCTGGCTGATTTTAATGCGCTCTATCACACGGTTGGCGCGGTTCAGCAGCAACAACCACATTTCTTCATGCGGCAGGTCTGCCAATAGCGGCGACATCAATCGCATCACGTCTTCAGCCGACCGTACCTCTGTGCGCGGCATTGCCTCCGTAGCGGCGCGCCGGCGTCCCAGTTCCAGTGCGGCAAGCAAGGTGACGGCTTTGGTAGCGCCGATGCCTTTTATTTTTTGCAGTTGGGTACGTTCAATTCTTCCCAGTTCGTTCAGGTTGTTGCCCGACAAGGCAAGCACCCGTTGCGCCACTTCCATCGCCGTTTCGGAGCGCGTGCCGGAACGCAGCAAAATAGCAATCAATTCCGCATTGGTAAGCGTGGCTGCGCCTTTGGCTATCATTTTTTCGCGCGGACGGTCGTCAGGGCTCAGGTCTTTTATTTTCAGGAAGCTCATGACAATTTTTTTACAAAAATACAAATTTTTAGTCGTAAGGCATGAAGTACGAAACGTAAAGTGTAAGTCATAAGTCGTAATAAGCCGACCGGCACGGCGCGCAAGGCGGAACGCCGAAGGGGCAATTGAAAGTTGAAAGTTGAAAGTTGAAAGTTGAAAGTGGTTGCCGCGCCAGCCTCATCTCCACATTTCCACATCTTCTCATATTCACATCAACTGCCGGCGCCAGCCACATCTTCACATCATCACATCTCCACATCTTCACTTCTTCACATTAGCCTGCTTAATCGCTATTTCGACATGCTTTTTTCCACATTGAACTATTTTCAGTAAATTTGCAGGGTTAAATATCAACCATACATTACAAATGAACAATTTTAAACGCCTTAATAATTTAACCGGTTGGGTCGTGTTTGCCGTAGCCGCCGTTACTTACCTCCTGACGATTGAACCTACCACGAGTTTTTGGGACTGTGGCGAATTTATAGCCTCTTCCTATAAGCTGGAAGTCGGGCATCCGCCGGGAAATCCTTTATTCCAAATGCTCGGGCGGCTGTTCAGCATGTTCGTGGCAAAAGAACATGCCGCCATGATGATCAATTCCATGAGCGCCCTGTGCAGTGCGTTTACTATCCTGTTCCTTTTCTGGACGATTACGCACCTTGCGCGCCGCCTTATGGAGCGCGGCAAAGAAACGGCTTTAACGCAAGGCAACGGTATTGCTGTCCTCTGCGCTGGGGCGGTCGGGGCGTTGGCTTATACATTTTCCGATACATTCTGGTTCTCGGCGGTGGAAGCGGAAGTATATGCGCTGTCGTCGCTGTTTACGGCGGTGGTGTTCTGGGCGATTTTGCGGTGGGAAGAAGAAGCCGGTAAAAAATATGCCAACCGGTGGCTGGCGCTTATTATTTACCTGATGGGATTGTCCATTGGCGTACACCTGTTGAATTTACTGGCGCTCCCGGCGATTGTGCTGGTATATTATTTCAAAAAATATCCTGTTTCCTTTTGGGGCATTGTGTTTTCTTTGGTGATATCGGTATTGTTGCTGGCTTTCGCCATGTGGCTTATACCGGCATTGCCGCATATGGCGGGCTTTGTAGACCGGATATTTGTGAACAGTTTCGGGCTGCCGTTTAATTCGGGCGCGGTGTTCTTTGTGTTTGCGCTGTTTGCGCTGCTGGCATGGGTTATTTATTATACGCATCAAAAGAAAAAATATTTTTTAAATACGGTGGCGCTTTGCTTCACGATGTTTGTAATCGGTTTCACTTCGTTTGCCATGGTGGTTATCCGCTCGTCGGCAAGTACGCCTACCAACGAAAACCAGCCGGATAATGCGTATTCATTGCTTTATTACCTCAACCGCGAACAGTACGGCAGCGTTCCGTTGCTCTCGGGACCTTCCTTCGCCACGCCCCCCATTGCGAGGAAAGAAAATAATAAATACGTTAAATATAACGGCAAATACGTACAAAAGCAAGGCTCTGTCACCGAGTATGAATTTGACGACCGTTACACCATGTTTTTCCCGCGCATGCACAGCCGCCAGCCGGGACACATCGCGCATTACCAGCAATACATCAGCGGACGCGGAAAAACGGTGCCGTCTATGGAACGGGATGGCGAAGTAGAATACCTGCCAACCTTCCGCGAAAACCTTACCTACTTTTTCGACTACCAGTTAGGGTGGATGTACTGGCGGTATTTTATGTGGAACTTTGCAGGACGGCAAAATGATATACAGGGGCATGGCAACAGTTTTCACGGCAACTGGGAATGCGGTATCCCCTTTATCGACAAGGCGCGGCTGGGGAATATCGACGAAATGCCGCCCTATTTAGCCAACCACAAAGCACGCAACCATTATTACCTGTTGCCTTTGTTACTGGGTTTGGCAGGGCTTTTCTACCAGTTGAAAAAAGACAAAAAGAATTTTTCCGTCATTGCCACCTTGTTTATCCTTACCGGCGTCGCCATTGTGGTATACCTTAACCAAACGCCGAACCAGCCGCGCGAACGCGACTATGCCTATGCCGGTTCATTCTATGCTTTCACCATTTGGATTGGCTTGGGCGTGCTGGCGGTATATGAACTGTTCCGCAAAAAAATCCCGGCGGTGGCGGCAGCCGCAGTCGCCGGCGGATTATGCGTCCTTATACCCGTGCAAATGGGCGCCGTCAACTGGGACGACCACAACCGCAGCAACCGCTACACGGCGCGCGACGTAGCCTACAATTATCTCATGTCTTGCGAAAAAAATGCGCTGATTATTACCGTCGGCGACAACGACACTTTCCCCCTTTGGTACATTCAGGAAGTGGAAGGCGTGCGTACCGATGTGCGTGTCGTGAACACCAGTTTGCTGAGCGCCGACTGGTATATCGACCAAATGCGCATCCGGCAATACGATTCGCCGCCGCTGCCGATTAAAATAGCCCGCGAAAATTACCTCGCCGGGACAAATGATCATGTATGGATAAATGAACAAATCACCCGCACGGTAAATATGAAGGAAGTTACGGCAGGCGGGAAAGTATACTCGCCGCCGCGAAACCTGATACTGCCGGTGAATAAGGAAAATGTCTTGAAAAACGGTACCGTGCGCTTCCGGGAAACAACCATTCCCGAAATGGATACGTTTAGCATAGCGGCTACCATACATGAGGACGACCTCCATAAAATCCCCGACGCTATCACGATTACTATCCCGAAAACAGTAGACGGCGAATCGAAAAACGCCATCACAAAAACCGAGATGGCGCTCCTGGATATACTCGCAAATAACGATTGGGAGCGTCCCATCTATTTTGTTTCGCTGGGAGGCGACGTTGATTTGGGATTGCGCGACTACCTGCAATACGACGGCTTTGCCCACCGGTTAACGCCTTTCCGCAATGCCTCATTAACGAATAAACCGGATATTATAACAGCCTACGACCGGCTAAAAAACGTGTACCGCTGGGGCAACATTAACCGCCCGGATATATGGATTGACTATAACACTTTCCTTTCTCTGACCGCTATTTTGAACGTCCGGAATATGCACGTGGAAACCGCTGAAGCCTTGCTTTCGATAGGCGAAAAAGAAAAAGCCATTGAAATACTCGACCTCGCTACGGAACGCATGCCCGATGAAATATTCCCCTATTGCATGTCTTCCCTGCAAAGCGACGCAACGATCGTAAACCTTATTGAACAATACTACGCCGCAGGCGACAGCGTCAAAGCGGATGCCATAGCAAAACGCTTTATAAAAGAAGCCGACGAAAACCTGTTCTTCTACACCCGCGCAAAGAGCGGCGGGGAACGAGAAATAGATTACACGTTGCAAATTTTGAATTACCTGGCGTCCGTCTGTTATTCTTCCGGGCACACGGAACTGAGTATGGCTTCGCAAAAAGTATGGCTCGACTACCTGAAATACCTGCGCGACAGGAAACCCTACCTCTTTACCCTGTTAAAACAAAAATACCGGCTGGAAGACGACGAACTCAACTAATCCCCGCAAAACGCAGTATGTTATTAGAAATAAAAAATCTTCATGCCGGCATTGGCGGAAAAGAAATCCTGAAAGGAATTAACCTCTCAATTCATGCGGGTGAAGTGCATGCCATCATGGGACCGAACGGTTCGGGAAAAAGCACCCTCGCGGCGGTGCTGGCAGGGCGCGACACGTTCACCGTTACCAACGGCGAAGTGCTGTTCAATGGGAAAAACCTGCTGGCGTTGCCCCCCGAAGAACGCTCGCACGAAGGGCTGTTTCTCGGATTTCAATACCCTGTGGAAATTCCGGGCGTAATAAATGTGAACTTTATGAAAACGGCGGTCAATGAACACCGCAAACATAAAAACCTTCCCCCTCTTTCGGCGGCGGAATATTTAAAACTCATGCGCGAGAAAATGGCGATTGTCGAAATGGACCCTACCTTTTCGGCACGCGGCGTGAATGTAGGCTTTTCGGGCGGCGAAAAAAAACGCAATGAAATTTTCCAGTTAGCGATGCTCGATCCTACCCTCGCCATCCTCGACGAAACCGACAGCGGGCTCGATGTTGACGCCTTGCGCATCGTCGCCGGCGGCGTTAATAAATTGAAACGTCCCGGCAATTCCTTTATCGTCATCACCCACTACCAGCGCCTGCTCGACTACATCGTACCCGACGTCGTGCATGTCTTGTACGACGGGCGCATCATCAAAACCGCCGGCAAAGAACTGGCGTTCGAAGTCGAACAAAAAGGATACGACTGGCTGAAATAATTTACGGGTTTACAGGTTTGGCTGACGCTGGAAAAATTAGGAATTAAGCTGACGCCGGAAAAGAAAAACGCTGACATGGAAACATGCCGGCGATTTTTTTGCATCGTTCAACCCGTAAAATTTTCCGGCATTAGCCAATTAGAAACCGGAACGCTCCTGCGGGGTAGTTTCCGGATATTATCCGGTAAAAATTTTCGTCCTTAATTTCAGTCATTTATCAATTTTTAAACTAAAAATTTAGTTTAAACTAAATTTTTAGTTTATCTTTGTAAAAAATTTAATCATCATGAAAAAGAACATTGAACTGACCAAAGCCGAAAGCGAAGTGATGCACCTCCTCTGGAACAAAGGCGAGGCGTTGGTGCAAGACCTCGTGGCGGAAATGCCCAACCCCAAACCGGCGTATAATACGGTGTCCACCATTGTGCGTATTTTAGAACAGAAAGGCGTCGTCGGGCACAGGGCGCACGGCCGTTCCCACCACTATTATCCGTTAATAAAAAAAGAAAAATATGCGCGCGGCTACATGAAAGAAGTAATGCATAATTTCTTCGGAAACTCCGTGCCGGAAATGGTTTCCTTCTTTACCCAACAGGAAAACCTCTCGGTGAAAGAACTGGAAGCCATAAAGCAAGTCGTCGAAAAAGAACTGCACGAAAAGAAAACAACCAACCTGCAAAAAAGGAGGAAATAATTATGATTTTCCTGATGTATCTTTTGAAATCGGGCGTGTGTGCAGCTATCCTCTGGGTAGCTTACTACGCGCTGCTGCGCAAGGAAACGCATTTCGCGTTCAACCGGTTTTATTTACTGTCGGTCATTCCGCTCAGTAGTATTATCCCATGGCTGCGGTTGCCATTGCTGACGCCGGAAGAACCGTTGCCTCTTATAACGATAGGAGAAATTTCTGCCGAACCGCTTGCTGCGCCTGCTACGCAAAGTTTTTCGTTTGCCACGCTGTTACTGGTTATTTATTTTTCAGGCGTTGGCTTTGTAGCTTTCCGTTTTTGCCGGCAGCTATACCGCATGCACCGCGTTATTGCGGCAAGCCGGTTTTCGGATACTAAAAATTATTCGGCGTTTACTTTTTTCAGGAAAATTTACATCAATAGAAGCACATTATCTGCCGGCGACTACGAGAAAATCCTGTGGCACGAACAGGTGCACGCCCGCCAATTGCACAGCGTGGATCTGGTTATTGCACAATTGTTTGTGACGCTTCAATGGTTTAACCCGTTTGCATGGTGTTTGAAAAAATCCATCGTTGCCACGCACGAATACCTTGCGGACGCGCAGGTATTGGCGCACGGCGTCGACGTCAATATATACCAAAAACTTTTATTCCACCAAACCACCGGCGTACATCCGGAATATGCCAATGGTTTCAGTTATTCACTTACTAAAAAACGACTAATTATGATGACAAAAAACAACACAGGCAAATTTTTTGCCTTGAAACTATGTTGCATGCTACCCGCCATTGCCTTGCCGGTAGCCATGTTTGGACTCTCTACGGCGGATGCAAACCCGCCGGTAAATTTTGAAAAAGCAGCTGTTATGACTACGGCAAATGACACGCTTATTACTACATCAACCGATAAGGATGCAAAAAGCGACGGTGTAGTTGTGATTACAATGAAATCGGGGGAAGTAATGGCTTTCGGCAGTAACGAACTGTCATCAATGGAAGCGTTAGCTCCCGACGATATACAGTCGATAACCGTAAGTAAACCCACTTCTGTGAAGACAACGACCGCCCCTTCCGTCGGTACGGGTAAAATCACAGTTGTAATGAAATCGGGGGAAACACGCGTCTTCGACGAGAATAATATCCAAGATTTGAATGCGTTTGTTACCGGCGATATACAGTCGATAACCATACAAAAGGATACTGTGGCGACTAAAAAATCAACATCGATTGAATATGTCCATAATGTCGGACAAATAGACGTTAACCCTGAATTTCCCGGCGGGATAGTCGCACTAATGAAGTTTATTCAAGACAACCTGAAATACCCCAAAAAAGCAGCCGACAAAAAAACACAAGGTAGGGTAATCGTACAGTTCACGGTTAAGGCTAACGGCAATATTGATGATGTAAAAGTGCTGAAAGGCGCCGATGCACTCTTGGACGAAGAAGCGGTGCGCATAGTAAAGACCATGCCGAAATGGAAGCCCGGCGAACATGAGGGGAAAGCGGTTGCGGTGAACTATCTTTTGCCCGTCATGTTTCAACTCAATAAAGACAAAGAAGCGGAGACAAAATACTTTAAGGTTTACAAGGTTTATCAAACCGATGCGGTAGATGAACAACCCCAATATCCCGGCGGAATGAACAATCTCATGGATTTTATTAAAGCCAATTTGAAATATCCCCAAGAAGCCGCCAAACAGAAAATACAAGGTAGGGTAACCGTACAATTTACTGTTAAAGACAATGGTACAATTGATAATGTAACCGTGCTAAAAAGCGTCAACCCGCTGCTGGATGCGGAAGCAGTGCGTTTGGTAAAATCCATGCCGAAATGGACGCCCGGTAAACATGAAGGGGAAGCGGTAGCTGTGCAATTTATTTTACCGATAACTTTCCGGCTTTAGAAAGACAAAGAAGCGGAAATGGAATAACCGCACGCTGTATGATGAAAAACCTGCTTTGATTTTTTTTGAAGCAGGTTTTTACCTGTTATTTCGTAATTTTATGTATCTTATTATTTGCCATGTCGCTACTGTCTGCATTTGAACGACGCCCACTCAGGAAAAGGAAAATCTATTCAAAAACAATATGGCGTGTCCGGCGTTCCCACTTGCTTCTTCATATCCCCAGAAGGGCAAGCGCATAAACCAGTGGTTTGTTTATGGTGTATACCTATGGCTATGTGTTAAACCTATGTAATAAAATTTAGTCAAATCTACTGTCATTATTAGCTACATTGACATACCGGAATAGTTCCGGTAATAATTTTTTTTGTTTAAAATAGCATTTTTTTTTGCGCAATTCGGTTTTATTTAGTTACTTTGTAAAATTACTTTATATAGAAATTAGGGATAAAGTGCATGATTATTTGGTATAAAATACTTCCGGCAATAGCCATAATGGGATTTGCCAATAAAATTCAAGCACAACAAGACGCTCAATTTAATTTATATTTTATGAACCCAACCTTTATAAATCCGGGGTATGCGGGAAATACGCAAGAAGAAATGTTTTGCGCATCCGGATATAACCGGTTGGAATTACGAGGTTTTGATGAAGCGCCCGTTTCTACCGTTATAAATGTACATGGACCGGTTAATGTATTTGGAACACGTGGCGGTATTAGCGTTACGTTGCAGAACGAGATGGCGGGTTTCCTGCGCGCGCCGGGCTTAAATTTCGGCTATGCTTACCACCGGGCGTTGGGCGCCGGGCAAATAGGAGTAGGTATTTCATTGGGCTTTATCGGCAGTTGGTATGCTAACAATTCCTGGAAACTGCCCGACGGGGGAACCGACCCGGTGGCGCCAAGCCAGGAAAATGCAGGCGTCGCTTTTGATTTGGGAACGGGAGCGTACTATTCCGATTCCCGTTGGTTTGGCGGATTATCATTCACACATCTCACCAGCCCTAAATTAGGCGTCGACAATAATGCACGCTACCGTCCGGCGTTGTACGTTATGGGCGGGTTTACATTTTTTGCGGACAGCGCCGCATGGACGGTAACGCCCATGTTGACGGTTGTGTCCGACTTTACGCAAACAAGTTACAACATCGCTGGCAATGCGATGTATAATAGGAAATATTGGGTGGGCGCCAGCTACCGTTGGGGACAGGCTATCGCTATAATGGCTGGACTGGAAGTTTTCAGCGGGCTGAAGGTTGCCTATGCTTACGAATATGCTACATCCCGGCTAAGCCGCTTCAGCAGCGGCACGCATGAGCTGATGTTAAGTTATTCGTTTGCGGTGAAGGCAGTGCGCGGCACACAACGGTACAAAAGTATAAGATATTTGTAAAAATTAAAAACACATTAAATTATATGAATAAATCGCTCTACTTAACTGTGGTTATTATATTATCTCTCTGCCTCTATGGGTGTATGGGGTCTAATTACGGTTACACAGGCGAATTGTCGCGTGGAACAAAAGGAAGATCTGCAGCAACGTCGGAAATACCACCCTATGGGATGATATATATTCCTTCCGGACATGTGGTGATAGGAAATAACGACCAGGATATTTTGTGGGCTATGAACGCCATTCCACGCACAATCACAGTTAATGCATTTTGGATGGATCAAACGGAAATTACCAACTATGAATACCGCCAATTTACAAATTATGTACGGGACTCTATTCTTCGTGCGCTCATAGGCGCCGAAGATGATAACTTTTTTTTACCGGAAGAAGAAGATATGGACTATACCGACGAGAAAAGACCATTAAATTGGCGGGCGCGTATAAACCGTAAAAATGAAACACACCGCTCGCTTCTCCGTGAAATAAACTATGCCGGCGACGAAGCCATTTCCAGACGGGGAGAAATTGACGTCCGCAAATTGATTTATGAATACTCATGGATTGACTACCAACAAGCCGCTAACGCCCGCTACGATGCGGAACAGAAAAAATATACCGGTTTTATCATCAATTCACAGGGGGAACGCGAAGAAATTCGCGACCGCAGTTCATTCATCATGAAAGAATCGGTTTATGTATATCCCGACACCTTGTGCTGGATACGCGATTTTGCTTTTTCCTACAACGAACCTTTTGTTACCAGCTATTTTTCCCACGCATCCTACAATGACTATCCGGTAGTCGGCGTTTCGTGGAAACAGGCTACCGCTTTTTGCTGGTGGCGTACGGAGATGATTTATGCTACCCTTACAAGCAATTATCCTAATCCCTACCGGTTACCGAATGAAGCGGAATGGGAATATGCGGCGCGCGGCGGTCTGGAAAGCGAACTGTACCCATGGGGCGGACCGTATGCAACCAATAAAGAAGGCTGCTACTTGGCAAACTTCAAACCGCAACGCGGAAAATACGAGCTTGACGGCGGAGTTTATACCATGCCCGTAGGATCTTATGAACCGAACGATTACGGGTTATACGACATGGCCGGCAATGTGTCTGAATGGACGTCCAATACCTTCGACGAAAATGCATATAGCCAGTACCACGACTTGGAACCGAATTATATGACCAATTCCAAAAACTCCGACCCGACCGTCTTTAAACGCAAAGTAGTGCGCGGCGGTTCATGGAAAGACATTTCGTATTTCTTACAGTGCGGCACACGCATGTATGAATACCAGGATTCCACCAAATCATATATTGGATTCCGTTGCGTACGGTCGTACATGGGAACCCCGTAAACAATTAAAAACACATAACCACTAACTAATATTTAAATTATGGCATTCTTTCAATTCGTAGAAAAAAAAGGTTGGAGAACATTCACAGCCCGCATGTATGGCTGGGGGGCGTCCATGGTTATTATCGGCGCATTGTTTAAATTGCAGCACTGGCCATTTGCAGGATATATGCTTACTATCGGTATGGGTATTGAGTGCATTATTTTCTTTTTCTCGGCATTCGATCCGCTTCCTATGGACTACCACTGGGACACGGTGTTTCCCGAATTAGGGGACGGCTATGGCGCTGCCGACAAGGCGGCAATAAGCGCGCAGAAAAGGAAAAGCTTGGAAATAGACGCTGACTCGGCTGATAATCTCAAGAGAAATGTAGAACGTTTTAACCAGTCGCTAAGCAGTCTCGGCGCATTAGCTACGGTTGCCGAAACTTCCAACCGCTTCGTTGGCGGGTTACAACAGGCGGCAGGCAATATGACTGTCCTTAACCAGACAGCCCATACTTTTGCAGTCGCTTACAACGAAACGGCGCAAACCATTATGGCTGGCGGGCAACAGGCGAATGTCAATTTAACGACACTGAATCAAACAACGCAGGCATTTGCCAACGCTTACAATGAAACGGCAAAAACCATTGCGGCAAGCGGGCAACAGGCGTCTGCAAATTTAACGGCGCTGAGCCAAACCCTTGCCAACGCTTATAACGAAACGGCAAAAACCATTACGGCAGGCGGGCAACAGGCATCCGCAAATTTAACGGCGCTGAGCCAAACTACCCAAACTTTTGCCAACGTTTACAACGAAACGGCAAAAACCATTACGGCAGGCGGGCAACAGGCGAACACTAATTTAGCGGCGCTGAACAAAAATTTACAGGCGGTAAACACTTCCTATGAATTATACATGCAGGAACAAAAAGGATATGTCGAACATAACCAAAAACTGCTGGCGGTGATGGACAATTCGGCAAAACAAACCCAGCAGTTCGACCGGCAAATGATTGAACTGAATAAATTGATTGCCGAACTTAACACAGTCTACACATCAGTAGTAAACACGGTAAATACGACTTTGAAAAAAAGATAATATGCGAACGGTTAGATGATAAAAAATATTTACAAGCTACTTTTTAAATTAAAAAATTATGGCAGGCGGTAAACTCACTCCCCGTCAAAAAATGATCAACATGATGTACTTGGTGCTGACAGCCATGTTAGCGCTGAATGTATCTGTTGAAGTGTTGGACGCATTTGTGCTTATCAACAAAAGCCTCAAGCAAAGTATTGAGACCACCCGCATAAAGAACAAAGCCGAATTGTCGGACTTTGCACGGGCAGCATCGGAAAATCCCGAAAAAGTGAAGCCTTGGCAAGCCAAAGCCGAAGAAGTACACACAAGAGCCGAAGAATTGTATACCTATATCCAGCACCTGAAAGTGCAAATCGTAAAAGCCAGCGACGGGGAAGACGCGCCGGCGCTGGAAGCCGACGGGCTGTCCTTTGATTCGTGGGCTATCGAAGGCAAAGACAATACCGACGTCGCATCCCGGATTTTACTTGGCGACGGCGATGGGGAAGCGTATACTATCCGCAAAAAAATTACCGACTATAAAGAATTTCTACTCGGCATGTCCGCCGGCAATGCAATGGTTACCGAATCCATTCACAATTTATTGCAAACCGACAACCCGCCGGAAGCATCCGACGGCATGCGCCGTACTTGGGAAACCCAATTTGAAAGCATCCCGCTGATTTCGGCGATTTCGCTGCTGTCAAAATTCCAGCTTGATATCCTCAATTGCGAAAGCGAAATACTTAACCATTTATCCAGCCAAATTGACGCGTCCGACTTTAAGTTTTCAAATATCGACGTAGCGATTATTCCGGCTTCCAATTATGTGTTGAAAGGGACGGAATACAGCGCCGAAATATTTTTAGCCGCTTATGACCCTACGGCGCGCCCCACCCTGCAAATAGGCGGAAAAACATATCAGGCAAACCAGACAGGAAAAATTACTTACAAATACCATGCGCAAACAGTAGGACCGGTAAACCTGAAAGGCGCTATCGAATTTAACGGACCCGACGGAAAAACAACCCGCCCGGTAACCATCCAGTTTCAGGTGGCGGAACCCAATGTAGTCGTTTCGCCGACCAAAATGAATGTGGTATACCGCGGCATAGAAAACCCTATCAGCATCTCGCTATCCGGCGTTCCGCCCGAAAAATTGATACCCTCCGTAACGAATGGCACAATTACGCGCGGCACAAACGAATTTCTCCTCACGCCGGGCAGCGGCAATATTTGCAAGGTTTCTGTAGTATTCGACGGGAAAGACATGGGCGGCATGTCGTTTCGCGTAAAAAACCTGCCCATTCCTACGCCACGACTGGAAGGCATTACTACGAAAACCGCAACAAAAGGCGACCTGATGGCTTCGCAGGGAATATTTGCCGAAATGAAAGATTTTGATTTCGATTTAAAATACCGGGTTACTTCCTTCACGGTATCCGCCACTATTCAAGGCTACCTCGAAGAGAAAACTTCCAGTTCGCAACTGTTCAACGACGAACAAAAACAATTATTCAACCGCGTACGTTCGGGGCAACTCGTGGCGTTTACAAATATAATCGCCAGGGGTCCTAATGGGGACGTGGAGTTACCCGACCTTACCGTAAAAGTTAGATAAAAATTATTTGTGTACAATTATGAAACATTTTATTACCCTTTCGTTATTCAGTATTTTCCTCCTTTCCGGCAGTGGCGCGGCAGCCCAGCAGCAGGTGCAGCAAAAACAAAGCCTGGTGATGGACGGCGCATTCCACCGGGATATCGTACAGGAAAAAGAACCGTTCCCTTATGCACCTGTTCGCGAATCCGATGTAGTATGGGCGAAGAAAATATGGCGTATTATCGACCTGCGGGAAAAAATCAATTACCCCCTCTACTATCCGACCGAAGTGATGCAGGGACGGAAAAGTCTGGTGCAAACATTGGTGCAAGCCATACAGTCAGGAAAAATAACCGCCTATGATACCGACTCCGACGAATTTACCACCGTATTGGCGCCACAGGCGCTTATCAGCCGCTTTAATGCCGCCGACCGCAAACAGGTAAGACCTAAAATGGACGGCACGGGCGACACCACCGTAATCATTCGCGGGCAAATCAACTGGAGCGAAGTACAGGAACTGCTGGTAAAAGAAGAATGGTTCTTCGATACCCGTTACTCGCAAATGTTTGTACGGGTTATCGGCATTTGCCCTATCCGCGTATATTACCGCCAACTGCGCACGGCAGACGGCGAAGATGAAGAAGGCGAAAAAGTAAAAGCGCGTTTGTTCTGGGTCTATTATCCCGAAATACGGAAAACTTTGGCGAACACCCTTTGCTTTACCGGCGAAAATGAAATTTCCCAAATGTCCTTCGATGACTTATTCCTCAAGCGTTATTTCAATTCCTATATCGTAGCGGAATCCAACAACCAAAATAACCGGCTGATAAGCGCCTATACCCGCAACGACTTCGAGATGATGCTGGAATCGGCAAAAATCAAAGAAAAATTATTCAACGACGAGCAGGACTTCTGGGAATATTAAAAGACCCCTTATGAAGCTGCGTCAGCCAGTCAGGAATTAGAAAGGAACAACGCCCCGTTCCCCGTTATGGAATAATGGTACGGGCGATGGGAGCGGAAGGCTGTCCGGAAAACAAGCGGCTTTGCCATCTTTTATGGCAAAGCCGCTACGGTTTCCGGTGAAAACGCCGGTTATTTCAAGGTAAACGTCGCTTTATTCTCTGTGGCGGAATCGCCGCCGACGAATACCCAAAATTCGCCGGGTTCGGCTGTCCAGTGCAGGTTGGCGTTGTAGAATTTCAGGTCTTCGGTCGTAAGCATGAAGGTGATTTCGCGGCTTTCGCCGGGCTGCAAGGCGGCTTTTTGAAAGCCTTTCAATTCTTTTACGGGACGGGTGATGCTGCCCACTTTGTCGCGGATGTAGAGTTGCACCACTTCCTCGCCGGCGCGGCTGCCGCTGTTGGTCAGCGTAACGGATGCGGTGATGCTGCCGCCGTCCGTGAGCGTGGAGTCGGATAACTGCACGGCGGAGTAGGTGAATTGCGTATAGCTTAGCCCATGCCCGAAGGGGTAGAGCGGGTCGTTGCTTGCGTCAAGGTATTTGGAGGTGTATTTTTCGTTGTCATTGAAGGGGCGGCCGGTGTTTTTATGGTTGTAGTAAATGGGAATTTGCCCGACATGGCGCGGGAAGGTCATCGTGATTTTGCCGGAGGGGTTGGCGTCGCCGAAGAGGACGTCGGCAAGGGCGTCGCCAGCACGTGTGCCGGCATACCACGTTTCAAGAATGGCGTCGAGGTGGTCGTGCTCCCATGTCAATGTCAGCGGACGACCGTTCATCAGCGCCAATACCACAGGCTTGCCGGTTTCCTTCAAGGCTTTGAGCAACGCCAGTTGCTGAGCGGGCAGGCAAATGTCGGTGCGGCTGGCGGCTTCGCCGCTCATGCCGAAAGGCTCGCCTAAAACGGCTACCACCACGTCGGCGCGGCGGGCGGTTTGTACCGCTTCGGCAAGCAGTTGCTGCGGCGAACGGCTGTCGGGCGTAATTTCCCCGCCGTTCCGGTTGAGCTTGTCGCGCAAGGCGTCGTCGTCTATCAGGTTGCAGCCTTTGGCATAGAGGAAGGCGTTTTTGGCGGACTGGTTTTTCGCAAATTTATTTTCCAGCGCACTCCACAGGCTCACGGCTTGTTGCCAGTCGCCGGCTGCGCTCCAGTTTCCAATGAGGTTGCGCTGGTCTTTCACTAACGGACCGATGAATGCTATTTTCTTCGATGCGTCGAGGGGCAGGGTTTGGCGGTCGTTTTTGAGCAATACAAAACTTTTCACAGCCGCCTCTTTGCTCAGGGCAAGTTTTCCGGCGTTCATGATTTGCGCGGCGGCGCGTTCTTCGGTTATTCCGCGATAGGGGTCGTCGAATAAACCGAGTTTATATTTCGCTTCCAAAATACGGCGGCACGCGTCGTTGATGGTTGTTTCCTTCACGCGTCCGGCTTTCACGAGGGCGGGGAGTTCATCGATAAAATATTCGCTGACCATGTCCATGTCCGCGCCGGCATTGGCGGCGAGTTCGGCTACGCGCGCCCGGTCGCCCACGCCGTGGTTTTCCATTTCGGCAATAGCCGTGTAGTCGGTAACGACAAAACCTTTGAAACCCCACTGGCGGCGCAGCAGGTCGGTGAGCAGCCAGCGGTTGCCGGTGGCTGGCACGCCGTCGATTTCATTGAAGGAAGTCATGATGGACGACGCGCCGGCTTCTACGGCGGCTTTGTAGGGCGGGAGGTATTCGTTGTACATCCGCAGGCGGCTCATGTCGGTGGTGTTGTAGTCGCGTCCGGCTTCGGCTGCGCCGTAGAGCGCAAAGTGTTTGATGCACGAGAGGAGCGTATTCTGTTTCGAGAGGTCGCCCTGTTCGTAGCCGCGCACGCAGGCTTTGGCGATTTCGGCGCCCAAGTAGGGGTCTTCGCCTGCGCCTTCGCTGACGCGCCCCCAGCGCGGGTCGCGGGCAATATCAACCATTGGCGAGAATGTCCAGTGCAAGCCGTCGGCGGTGGCTTCGTCGGCTACGGCAGCGGCGATGCGCTGTATCAGTTCCGTGTCCCACGTGGCGGACAGTCCCAGCGGGATGGGGTAAATGGTGCGGTGTCCATGAATTACGTCGTACCCGAAGAGCAGGGGAATGTGCAACCGCGTTTGGGTAACCGCCATTTCCTGCAATTTCCGTACGGCGGCAGGCGTATAGATGTTGAATACGCCGCCGATTTGCCCGTCTTTGATTTTTTGTTCTACCGCCCCGCTCATGCGCGGACCGGTAACGTCGAAGCCGACGGTGGGCAGGTGGAGTTGCCCGATTTTTTCTTCCAGCGTCATTTGACTCATCAGCCGGTTTACAAATTTGTCCATCTCTGCTTCGCGCGACGACCGGTTGGCGCACGCCGCCATGCAGCCCGCAGCGCATAATAGTAACAGTGTTTTTTTCATTTTTTCATTGTTGGTTATTCATTTTTTATAGCGGCTATCATCAGCGGGAAAGCGGGGGCGGTCATGTTGTGCCCGTACCCGTCGAATTCGTACAGGGTTGCCTGTTGGCTGCCGGCGAGCCGCAGCATCCGCCAGAGGTAGGCGTTTTCTTCGTAGCGACCGAGCATTTCCAGTTCGCGGTCGCCGGTCATCAGGTAGATGGGCGGCGTGTCGGGGCGCACGTGGTAGAGGAGCGCATATTCGTCCACTACCGGTTGTTTGTCGGGGATATTCCTTTCGCTGCGGATGGTGTAATGGGTGATGGTTTGCGCGCTCAGGAGGAAGAGCGCGGCTATCCGGTTGGCGTCAATGCGGTGGGCTTGCAGCCAGCGTTTGTCCAGCCCGAGCATCCCCGACAGGTAAGCGCCTGCCGAATGTCCGGAAAGCACAATAGCGTTGGGGTTGCCGCCATATTCCGCAATGTGGTTGAAGACCCATGCCACCGCCGCCGCCGCATCTTCGATGTAGGCGGGACAGGTAACCTGCGGGTGCAGCCGGTAGTTCACCGCCACCACGCCAAAGCCCTGTTCTTTCAACGCTGCGGGAATATGTTTTTCGCCGCCGGTAAGCCCGCCGCCATGAAACCATACCACCGTCAGGAAGTCCTTTACATCGTTGGGATAATAAATATCCAGCACGCACCGTTGGGCAATGTAGGGGTCGGTTGCCCGCACTTCTTCCGGATAGTAAGGAATATCAGAAACGGCGGAATAAGCCGGCTCCTGCCCG
>JAITKG010000040.1 GCA_031278495.1 Prevotellaceae bacterium
AACTTTATAGTGAGTAGCCATGCGCAGCCGATAACAACTAAGACTGTAGCAAAAACAAATTTAACCGTTACTTCGTCAAGTACATTTACAGACGCCACCGGCTGTCCCGGTATTGGCAGTCTTTATTGCCCCTACACCGGCAGCGATTTGTATATGGACGCAACGCATCTTTGCCAACAGCGTACCAGCGGCGCGCAGAATTGGGAAGCGTGGATAAAAGACACGCGGGATAACGAATATTACAGAATTGTATATATGCCCGACGATAAATGGTGGTTAGCACAGAATGTGAAGTTAGCAAGCTATGGTGGCTCTGAGGTAGGTGCTGCTATTAGCGGCTGTACGAAAGATGAATGCGGAAGAGGTTATACACGTAACGAAACTATTGCCGCTTGGGGCGGTACCAGTGGTGTGGGAGAAAATAAACAGGGCGTTTGCCCATCTGGTTGGATTTTGCCGACATATGTTCAATATCAAAACTTATTTAAGGCAATCAATAGCAATATAAACTTTACTGCCTTTGGGACAGCATCATGTGGAGGTTATTACTTCATAGATGCAACTGTGGTAACACGATTGAAGAACAGTAGTTGGTCATGCAATCCTGGTACTGATTACTATGGTTGGGCTCAGTTGAAAGAACCAAGTACATGTACGAGCACTACACTGGAATCTTGCTGGTACTACATAACTGCCCAAAAAAATACGTCCACGGCAACAAGGGTAAGGTTCGCATTTAGAGATTGCGATGCAGTTAAGTCATGTAATCAGGTTACCCAAGTTTGGATACCATTAACAACCGCACGAGGTGAAGTCCGTTGTTTCAGCCAACTATAATTTTTATCCAAAATTATAGAAAGAATTGGAAGCAAAAAAATACTGCTTCCCAACAACGCTATGCCTTATTCTACTTGGGGGTTCATCGTACAAGCATGAAAAAATAAAAATGTTCTCACAATGCTGTTGTGATTTGAACTTTCTTCCGGCGCACCACTATGAAACCTTAAATTATGAAATCTTTGAATGCTGTTGAGAAGAGGGCAAGCCAGGCACGGCTTGCAGCCCGGTTGCATTGGTTGGTTGAATCTGCGAATGTACTTCCTTCCATGCAGCTTTTTCCATGTGCTATAAAAATTGTATATTTGTAGCTTCTTTTAACAATACAATTTTAAATTTATTTTATAATGGCAAAAGAGAAAAAATTTATTACATGCGACGGCAACTATGCTGCCGCCCACGTGGCTTACCTTTTCAGCGAAACCGCCGCTATCTATCCTATCACGCCTTCTTCTACGATGGCAGAGTACGTGGACGAATGGGCAGCCTTTGGTAAGAAAAACCTTTTCGGCGAACCGGTAAAAGTGGTGGAAATGCAAAGCGAAGGCGGCGCGGCTGGCGCCGTACACGGCTCCTTGCAAGCCGGCGCATTGACAACGACGTTTACAGCATCGCAGGGATTACTGCTGATGATTCCAAATATGTACAAAATTGCCGGCGAGTTGTTGCCGGCGGTATTCCATGTGTCGGCGCGGGCGTTGGCGGCGCAGGCGCTGTCTATTTTCGGCGACCACCAGGATGTGATGGCGGCGCGGCAAACAGGCTTTGCCATGCTGGCGTCAAGCAGCGTGCAGGAAGTAATGGATTTGGCGGCGGTGGCGCATCTGGCGTCGCTTAAATCGCGCATTCCGTTTGTACATTTCTTCGACGGTTTCCGCACGTCGCACGAAATTCAAAAGATTGAACTTATTGACGGCGATGCGTTGAAAGGCATGATTAGCGAAAAATCATTGCGCGCTTTCCGCCAGCGGGCGTTGAACCCGAATGCGCCTGTAACGCGCGGCACAGCGCAAAATCCCGATGTTTATTTCCAATCGCGCGAAGCCAGCAATGCGTTCTACGACGCTGTGCCCGACATTGTGGCGCGTTATATGGGCGAAATCAGCGAACTGACGGGGCGTCATTACCTGCCGTTCGTATATTACGGGCACGAGCAGGCGGAACAGGTGGTTGTCGCTATCGGTTCGGTGTGCGATACCTTGCGGGAAACGGTAGATTATTTAAATGCGCAGGGCGCAAAAACCGGCGTGGTGGCAGTGCATCTTTACCGCCCGTTCTCTGCCAAATATTTCCTGCGCGTGCTGCCTAAAAGCGTGCAGCGGATAGCCGTGCTTGACCGCACCAAAGAACCGGGCGCGAATGGCGAGCCGCTTTATATGGATGTAAAAGACGTGCTCTACGGGCAACCCAATGCGCCATTGGTGGTGGGTGGTCGTTACGGTTTGTCATCGAAAGATACTACGCCGGCGCAAATGCTTGCCGTGTTTGAAAACTTGAAATTGAACGAACCCAAAAACGGCTTTACTGTGGGCATTATAGATGATGTTACCTTCAAATCGCTGCCGCAAAAAGAAGAAATCAGTTTGGCGCAGTCCGGCACTTTTGAAGGCAAGTTCTACGGATTAGGCTCTGACGGCACAGTGGGCGCAAACAAGAATACGATTAAAATTATCGGCGAAACAACGCCGAAATATTGCCAGGCATATTTCTCTTACGACAGTAAGAAATCGGGCGGATTCACCTGCTCGCACCTGCGTTTTGGCGACCACCCGATCAATTCGCCGTACTTGGTTACTACGCCTGATTTTGTAGCATGCCATGTACCTTCATATCTCCACAAGTACGATGTATTGCGCGGTATCAAGCCGGGCGGGACGTTGCTGCTAAACAGCCTGTGGGATGTTGAAGAAACGAAAAAACGCTTGCCCGATTTTGTGAAACGCACACTGGCAGAAAAGAAAATCAATTTTTATATTATCAATGCGACCAAGATTGCCGAAGAAATCGGGTTAGGCAACCGTACCAATACTATTTTGCAAGCGGCATTCTTCAAAATCGCCAACGTCATTCCATTTGCGCAGGCGGTGAAAGAAATGAAGAAAGCCATTGAAAAAAGCTATGGCAAAAAAGGGGAAGACGTGGTGAAACGTAACTATGCCGCCGTAGATCGCGGCAGCGAAGTAACCAAAGTAAGCATACCTGCCGAATGGGTTAACTACAGCGGCAAGTTCGAAGCCGACACAAATCAACGCTTGGCGCCCGAATGGATAAAGCATGTAGCCGATGTAGTGAATGCGCAAAACGGCGACGATTTGCCGGTGAGCGCTTTTATAAACTATGAAGACGGCACGATGCCTGCCGGTTCCGCAGCCTACGAAAAACGCGGCATTGCAGTACATGTGCCCGAATGGATAGCCGAAAATTGCATCCAGTGTAATCAATGTTCGTATGTATGCCCGCACGCGGTTATCCGCCCGTTCCTGCTGACTGAAGAAGAAGCGGCAAAAGTTCCCGGCGGGCTGAAAAGCGTGAAAGGTAACGGTCCATTCAAAGAATACAATTTCCGGATGCAGGTGTCGCCGCTCGACTGTTCGGGTTGCGGGAACTGCGCCGAAGTCTGCCCCGCGAAAACAAAAGCCTTAGTGATGCAACCCCTCGAATCGCAAATGCCCGAACAGGCGCATTTCGATTACCTGCATGCCAATGTAGGCTATAAAGATACCGTGCAGGACAAACGGGCAAATTTGAAAAACAGCCAATTCTCGCAACCGTTATTTGAATTTTCGGGCGCGTGCGCAGGTTGCGGCGAAACGCCGTATATCAAAGCGATTACACAACTGTTCGGCGACCGCATGATGGTTGCCAACGCCACCGGCTGCTCGTCCATTTATGGCGGTTCATTCCCGGCGTCGCCCTACTGCGCGAACAAAGACGGGCGCGGTCCCGCATGGGCAAATTCGCTGTTTGAAGACAATGCCGAATTTGGACTCGGTATGCGCTTGGGGTCGGAGCGGGTGCGCGACCACCTCGCCGCCTTGATGCTGCAAGGGCAGGAATGCCAAAGCTGCTCAACAGAGCTGAAAGCATTGTTTGCCGAATGGATTACCCACCGCAGCGACGCTGCAAAAACAAGCGAATTAACCGGACAAATTATTCCGTTAGCCGCTGCCTGCTCCTGCGATATTTGCAAAGAGATTATGGAACTCAAAGGCTTTTTGACAGTGCGTTCCAACTGGATTTTCGGCGGCGACGGCTGGGCGTATGACATCGGCTACGGCGGATTAGACCATGTGCTGGCGTCGGGCGAAAATGTAAACGTGCTGGTGCTTGACACCGAAGTATATTCCAACACCGGCGGGCAATCGTCAAAATCTACGCCGGCAGGCGCGGTGGCAAAATTCGCTACCGCCGGAAAACGGGTGCGCAAAAAAGACTTGGGCATGATGGCTATCAGCTATGGCTACGTGTATGTTTCGCAAGTAGCGATGGGCGCCAGCCAACAGCAATTCTTCAATGCCATGAAAGAAGCGGAAGCCTATAACGGTCCGTCGTTAATCATTGCTTATGCTCCTTGCATCAACCACGGGCTGAAGAACGGCATGGGCGCTACGCAGCGCGAAGAAAAGCTGGCGGTGGAATGCGGCTATTGGCATTTGTACCGCTTCAATCCCGCGCTGGAAGAGGCAGGGAAGAATCCCTTCTCGCTCGACAGCAAAGAACCCGACTGGACAAAATTCCAAGCCTTCCTGAAAGGCGAAGTCCGCTATGCCTCGTTAGGACAGGCGTTCCCGGAAGAAGCCGATGAGCTCTTCCAACGTACCGAAGAATTTGCCAAATGGCGTTACAATACCTACAAACGGTTGGCGAACTGACGTGGCACAGCTAATGTGCTAATATGACTAATTGGCTGACGCCGGAACAATGAAGCCTGTGCGCCGTGCTTCATTATCCGTTCCCCACGCGCCCTGCAAAAAAACGTTTTAATCTTTTGTGAAAAATCAAATTAAATACGTTATTTTTGTATGTTCAAAATTTTACAACTTTTATGAAAGCACGACACAAAGCGTCGGAACAGCCTGCGGATACCGTGACGCGCCGGCAGGCATTGAAGTATGCAGGGGCAGGTATCGTGGGCGCGGCGGGCGTATGGTTCGGGCTAAAACATACGCTGCTGAAAGATTATTTTCCGGACACGGACGGGCATGATATCCATCCGGTAACCACCCGGATTGACCCCCGCACGGGTGCGGCAATTTCGCTGCTGGCATTCGGGTGCATGCGCCTGCCGCTACGGGAGCAGGGAAAGCCGGATATCGACGAACCACGCGCTATGGAAATGATTGACTATGCGTACCGGCATGGGGTAAATTATTTCGATACGGCATGGTTCTACCATCAGGGGATGTCGGAAACTTTTATCGGCAAAGCCTTGCAGCGATATCCGCGAGAGACGTTTTACCTTGCCGATAAAATGCCGGGGCGCCTCATCGAAAGCCTCCGCCACGCAAAGGAAGTATTTGCGGAACAGTTGAAAAAATGCCGGGTGGATTATTTCGATTTTTACCTCCTGCACAGCGTCGGGAAGGTCGAAGATTACGAACAGGTCTATGAAAAATATGGGGTGTACGATTATTTGGCGGAAGAAAAGGCAAAAGGGCGCATCCGCCGGCTGGGTTTTTCTTTCCACGGGCACCGCAATGACTTCCCTTACTTCGCCGACAAACATGATTGGGATTTTGCCATGATACAAGCCAATTATTTGGATTGGGACATTGACGGTGCGTACCTGTACAACGAATTGGCGCAACGCAATATTCCTTGCCTGATCATGGAGCCGTTGCGCGGCGGCATGCTTGCCACCCTGAATCCCGATGCGGTGAAAATCCTGCAAACCGCCGACGCCCGCAGGAGTGCGGCTTCGTGGGCTTTCCGGTGGATTGCCTCCCAACCCAATATTCTCACGGTATTGAGCGGCATGAGTAACTTGGAACAGGTCAAGGACAACGTGAAAACCATGACCGGTTTCGAGCCAATGACCGGAGAGCAGTATGCCGTAGTAACAAAAGCTTTGGCGGCTTTCCAACGCGTGAAGCCGGTTCCTTGCACGGAATGCGAATACTGCATGCCCTGCCCAGCCAACGTAAATATCCCGCTGGTATTTAAAACTTATAACAGATGCGTCAGCGAAAGCAACGTGCCCGACTTGAACGCCTCGCGCAACAGCGATTTCCGGAAAAAGCGAAGGACATTCCTGGCGTCAATGAATAATTTTATCCCGGAAAAAGAACGCGCGGCGCGGTGTATCGGCTGCAACCATTGCTTGCCCCTTTGTCCGCAACGCATAGCGATTACGGACAAGATGCACGAAATTTCGGATTTGATAAAATCCTTACAATTTACATCCTGAAATCTTTGAATTTTTAAACCTTTAATACCTCAACCATGAAACACAACCTATCTGCTATCAGGGAAATTACTCCTTTGTCGAAAGAAGATTGCTTTTATATCGCCGACCGGCAAAAAACGGAGTTTACGTATCCTATCCATAGCCACAACGAATTTGAACTGAACTTTATTGCGCACGCCTCCGGAGTTAAACGGATTGTCGGCGACTCCATTGAAATTATCGGCGAATACGACCTTGTCCTCATCACCGGCGAAGATTTGGAACATGTGTGGGAACAGTATGAATGCCGTTCGCAGCATATCCGCGAGATTACTATTCAATTTTCTTCCGAATTGTTTTTTGCCGATTTTATCAGGAAAAATCAATTCGGCACCATTCGCAAAATGTTGGAACAAGCGCAAAACGGGTTATCTTTCCCGATAGAAGCCATCCTGCAGGTCTTCCGCTTATTGGATACGTTATCGAGCAAGCAGGGATTTTATGCCGTGCTTGATTTCCTTGCCATCCTTTACGAATTATCCCTGTTCTGCGACAAAGCGCGGACACTGTCGAGTTCTTCGTTTGCAAAAATAGGCGTGAAGTCCGACAGCCGCCGCGTACAAAAAGTGCAGGAATATATCAATGCACACTACAGAGAGGAAATCCGCCTGAACGAATTGTCCGGCTTAATCAACATGACGCCTGTGGCTTTCAGCCGCTTTTTCAAACTGCGTACCGGCGAAAGATTGACGGACTATATCATTGATATCCGTTTGGGACACGCCACCCGCCTGCTGGTGGATTCGACGATGTCTATTTCCGAAATATGCTATACTTGCGGCTTTAACAATATTTCCAATTTTAACCGCATATTTAAAAAGCGCAAAAATTGCGCCCCAAAAGACTTCCGCGAAAATTACCGGAAAAAGAAAATGGTTGTTTAGGGATTTAAAGATTCAAAGATTTAAAGATTTAAGATAGCGCTACGTTGCGGCTTATAATTTACGGCTAAACATGCCTTACGACTAAATAGTATTTTATTATCCGAAAATAATACTATGTTAATATTCTTCCTTCCGTTTTGTTTGCAAACAAAAAAACGCCGGTCATTATCTGTTGATATACTACTATTTACTGGTGTTGTTTGCCAGCCGGAACAGGGAAAGAACCGTTCCCATTTTCATTAGGAAAATGTTAAATGCTGGTAATTCTTCCCTGTTTTTCTTCTTTGCCTCCCTGTTCCGG
>JAITKG010000065.1 GCA_031278495.1 Prevotellaceae bacterium
AGTGTTGTTTCGTCTACTGTTTGAGCAGTTATTCCGTTGGACTCAATCAATGTGAATGGCGGCGTACCTTTGAAAGTATAAGTTCCATTGTTCGCAGTTACATTCGGCGGGCAATCGGAAGCATAAGCGCACCAGTTAAAGGTAGTATTTGCCGGAATGTTCGTCAATGCGACTGTTACGATTTGGTTATAATTGCCATTGTTCCCCTGCAACCAGAAACCTTTGTTTGTTTCCGGCGCAACCGTTCCGGGCGAAGGATTGGCAACGGTTGCGCGTGTCCATGTGCCGGAAGGCTGGTTGTTTTCTATTTTGAGAAAATCAACCCATAACCAGATTTTGGAATTGTGTATCTGTCCGGCTACAGCAGGAATACTATTCCACGATACGTGGAATTGCACGGCGGGCGCAGTGTAGGTCGCACTGAGCATTTCGATGTTAATGTGGCTTTGTGCAAAAGCAGAAAAGCCCAATCCCACAAGGGAAAGAAAAGGAAGAAGCATTTTTTTCATAAAGTTTAATTTTTTTATTGTTATTATTTTTTGCAGCTTTGGGATTGTTTTATATACGTACCCACAAACACAAACTTTTTTTATAAAACAACCCCTCGCTACGATTTTTTTATTCGCTGCCATTTAGTTAGTTTCGACTTTATATTACAGTTATAAAAACGAAACGTGAACTTTAATTTTATTATGATTTGAGGATCTGGTAACCTGAGTAAACAATAAATTAAAATCCACGTTTTATGGATACGTTAATATTCTGTTTACTCATTTTTTGAAACTTACCAGATTTCAAATCATAGAATAATAGTCAACTTATATCAACTATTATAAACCGTTAAAAAAAGAACATAATGCTGCAAATATAGTTACATTTTTTTTATCTGCAAATTTTATTTACCATCATTGTAAAATATTTTTGCAAATTTCAAAAAAAGCCGTATCTTTGCGCACCTTTTCTCGAGAAGATAAGGAAGTTGAAAAGTCATTATTAACTTAAAAACATAATAATATGTCTGTAAAAATTCGTTTGTCCCGACACGGGAAAAAAAACTTTGCCTATTTTCACATTATCGTTGCCGATTCCCGCGCTCCCCGCGACGGCCGCTTTATTGAACGTATCGGCACGTATAATCCGAATACCAATCCTGCCACTATCGAACTGGCTTCCGACAAAGCGCTGGATTGGCTGAACAAAGGCGCGCAGCCGACGGATACTTGCCGCCGTATTTTGTCGTACAAAGGCGTGTTGCTTAAAAAGCATTTGCAGGAAGGCGTTAAAAAAGGCGCATTGACTGAAGACGCCGCCCAACAAAAGTGGGAAGCATGGATGCAGGAAAAAGAAAGTAAAGTGCAAGCCAAAAAATCGGAACTGGCACAAGCCAACCGGGACGCTACCAAAACGCGTCAGGACGCCGAAACTAAAGTCAAAGAAGCCAAAGCCGCAGTGGTAGCGCAGAAGAAAAGCGAACAAGCATTGAAAGAAGCGGAAGCCAAAGCTGCCGCCGCTGCCGAAGAAGCAGCGGAAGCAACGGAAGTAGCCGTAGAAGCAACAGCAGTTACCGAAGAATCGGCAGCAGTTGCCGAAACGCCGGCTACACCCGCCACAGAAACCCCCGCAGCATCTTAACACATGTATTGCTTCGGCACCGTACAAAAGACATTTGGCGCGCAAGGAGAACTCATTGTGCGGCTGCATGCGGACACGGAAACAATAGCAATAAAAGAACCGGTGTTCGTTGTGATAGACGGATTACCGGTTCCTTTTTATTTCAAATCGTTTGAACTGCGCGGCAATCGCCGCGCCCACGTGGTTTTCGACGATATGGAATCGCAAAAACTGGCGGAAGAATTAGCCGGAAAAACATTGTGGTTGCCCGGTCCGGAAAAGGTGGCAACCGCCCAACAACCCAATTTAACCGGCTATGCCGTGCATGACCGGCAACACGGCGCATTAGGCATGGTAAGCGGTTTTCTGGATATTCCCGGTAATCCGTGCCTGCAAATAGCGTATAAAAACCGGGAACTCATTATTCCATTCAATGAAGCTATCGTGGTGCAGGTAAATGTTGAACAGCGGCTGTTGGAAACGTTGTTGCCGGATGGATTGCTGGAGTTGTAGGTTTTATCGTCCGGCTAATGCGCATGGTTTTTTCAGGCGCGTGACCCTTCCGTTCAAGTCGAAATATTCAATAAAAATAATGTACATCCCGATACCGGCTTTGCGGTTGTCGTGGCGTGTACCATCCCATGCAAAGCGTCCAGAAACGCCGAGTAATGCCTTTTTTTCTACTTCTTTTACCAAGCGTCCTTGCGTGTCGTAAATGGTGATATTCGCTACATAGCCTGCCGTGCCTACGTTGTAATCAATATATAGTACGTCGTTGTAGCCGTTGCCGTCGGGTGAAAATACTTCGTACGGCAAATTAAAAACGCCGGAAACGCGCTCTTCGCTTGGGTTATATTGCGAATTGCGGTACGTAGGCGTGGCAAAGCCTACATCCTGCGCCGCCGACTGCCAGTTGGCGCGTTCGTTGCCGGGACGGTCAGGATTGACGCGTTCCAGTGAAATGCCTTTCGGGTTGCTGATAAACCCGCTGTGCATATCTTCGGAATACAGAAATTCATCAATCACTTCTTCATTCTCGTTCAACAGCACGACGCAGCCGCTTTCATTGGGATACGAAGGAAGGGTTTTTAAAAGAATTACTTTTTCCGGAAAAGGCACGGAGTAAAATTGCTGCACAGCATTCAAATCGGCAGTGAAAACAGCGTATTCACGGGGACGCAGGTAATATTGCTGCGAAACCGTTTGGATAGCCGCCACCTTGTTTTCTTTATCGCGGTTAGCGAGTTTCACTTGCTGCAAATCGAAAATCTTATCGGAACGGTTGTATATTTCGACAAAGTCCGCACCGTTGGCAGGCGGGTTAAACAACACTTCATTGAGGACAATTTCATTTGCTGCCGG
>JAITKG010000079.1 GCA_031278495.1 Prevotellaceae bacterium
AGCGATTTATACCGCGATGCTACACATCTTTGTGGACACAGACCAACTGGCGCAAGAAACTGGGAAGCGTGGATAAAAGACACGCGCGATAATGAATTGTACAGGGTTGTATTCATGCCTGACAATAAATGGTGGTTGGCGCAAAATTTGAAATATGCGGGAACTGGCGCACAAGCTAATTGGTGTACAAAAGACGAATGTGGTAGGCTCTATACACAAACTCAAGCTAAAGGTTCGAGTGGATACGGCGCAAATCAACAAGGTATATGTCCAGCAGGTTGGTTTTTACCAGTGGTGAAAAATTATCAAGATATTCTCAATGCCTACTCAGCTACTGTATCCGAACACTGCAAAATTTTAACGCCTCTTGATAGTAAATGTCCGACGAATGATCACTATGGCCTTGCTGCTCTGAAATCGTGTGTACAAGAAGGTGATGCCAGTGTTGCTGGTATTGTACGGTTATATGTAAATGATGCAGCAGACGTGAACGACTATGAAATAAATGATATTTTGGGGTATACCCCATTTGATTGCGGTTACGCATGGGTATCAAATAATACAATACTCAAATTAGTCCGCTGTATTCGCCAATTATAATTTTTATAAATATCTTTTAATGAATGGAAGCAAAAAGTATTGCTTTCCAGCAATGCTATGCCCTGTCCCCTTTATGGTTTCCCCGCACAACTATGGGAAAAAAGATGCATTGACATGCGGCAGGGAAAAACAGGCAGGAAAATATTTATAATGTACCTTTATTTGCTTTTTTCAAAATGGTTTCGTAAATTTGGCATCCCAAATAAAAATAGAAACTAAAAATTTAACACATTTATGAAAACGTATTCTACCGACCAGATTCGCAATGTAGTGCTGTTGGGCAGTTCCCATGCCGGCAAAACCACGCTGGCAGAAGCCATGCTTTTTGAAGGGAAAGTAATTGAACGCCGCGGCGCTATTGAAACCAAAAACACCGTGAGCGACGCCACCGAAGTGGAACAATTGTACCAGCGTTCTATTTATTCGTCGTTGCTGTATACGGAATTTATGGAACGCAAACTGAATATCATTGACACGCCGGGTTCCGACGACTTTATCGGCGGCGTGATTTCGGCATTCAAGGTGGCGGACGTGGGCGTGATGGTCATCAATGCGCAACAGGGCGTGGAAGTAGGCACCGAAATAATGACCCGCTACGCCGAACGCCACAACAAACCGGTTATACTTGGCGTCAATCAACTTGACCACGAAAAATCCAATTGGGACGACGTGGTAGACAGCCTCCGCAACGCTTATGGCAACAAGGTTACGCTGATCCAATATCCGCTGGCTACGGGCGCGGGATTCAACGCATTTATTGATGTGTTGAAAATGAAAATGTACCAATTCAAAGACGATAACGGCACGCGCGAAGAACTGCCGATTCCCGCCGAAGAAGAAGAACGCGCCAACGAACTGCACAAAGCCTTGATTGAAGTAGCCGCCGAACATGACGAAACTTTAATGGAACTGTTTTTCGATAAAGGCGTCCTGACGGAAGATGAAATCCGGCAAGGCTTGCGGGCAGGGTTGAAAAACCGCCAGATAATGCCGGTGTTCTGCCTCTCGGCGAAAAAAGACATCGGCGTAAAACGGTTGATGGAATTTATTATCAACGTAGCGCCGTCGCCTGATAAAGCGCGCGAATACAAAACCGTGAACGATGAAACCGTGCCTTGCGACGTGAATGGCGCGCCATCGGTTTTTGTATTCAAAACGGCGATGGAACAGCATTTGGGCGAAGTGTCGTACTTCCGCGTGATGTCCGGGAAAATCACCGAAGGCGTCGACCTGACCAATGCCGCCAACGAGTCTAAGGAACGCTTGACTATCTTGTATGCCGTAGCGGGAAAGAAACGCGAAAAACTGGCGGAAATGTCCGCCGGCGATATTGGCTGCACCGTGAAACTGAAAAACACCAAGACCAACCAAACCCTGAACGGCGGCGGGAAAGACTGGCAGTTTTATCCTATCCAGTTTCCGCCGGCAAAATTCCGCACGGCTATTAAAGCGAAAGCGGAAAAAGACGATGAAAAATTAGGGGAAATCCTCAACCGCGCCCATGCCGAAGACCCGACTATCATGGTAGAATATTCCAAAGAATTAAAACAAATTATCCTGAGCGGGCAAGGGGAACATCATATCAATATCCTGAAATGGCATCTTACCAACGTGCATAAACTGGAAGTGGATTTATTGCCGCCGCGCATTCCTTACCGCGAAACCATTACAAAAGTTGCCGCCGCCGACTACCGGCATAAAAAACAATCGGGCGGCGCGGGGCAATTCGGCGAAGTGCACCTGCTCATTGAACCTTATGTAGAGGGCGCGCCGGAGAATAACCGTTTCAAAACCGAAGGAAAAGAATTAGCGCTGAACTTGAAAGCCAGAGAAGAATACCCGCTGGATTGGGGCGGCAAGTTGATTTACTATAACTGCATCGTAGGCGGCGCGATTGACGCGCGTTTCATGCCGGCTATCCTCAAAGGCATCATGGAAAAAATGGAAGAAGGCCCGCTCACCGGCTCGTATGCCCGCGACATTAAAGTGTATGTATACGACGGGAAAATGCACCCGGTAGACAGTAACGAAATTTCTTTCAAACTCGCAGGGCGCAATGCTTTTAAGGAAGCGTTCAAAAAAGCGGGACCAAAAATTATGGAACCAATATATAACGTAGAAGTCATGGTTCCCGGCGACGCTATGGGCGACGTGATGAGCGACCTGCAAAACCGCCGCGCCATGATTGAAGGGATGAACAGCGAAAAAGGGTTTGAAGTGCTGAAAGCCCGCGTGCCGCTTGCCGAAATGAATAAATATTCCACCACATTGAGTTCGCTCTCTTCGGGACGCGCTACCTTTACCATGAATTTTGCCGAATACCAGCAAGTGCCGGGCGAAGTACAGGAAAAGCTCCTGAAAGAATACGAAGCGCAGGAAAAAGAAGAATAACCGGCGGCTACCGGCATAGCGGAAGGCGTCCGCTTTATAACTCTTCTGTTTTGCAAAATAATCATCCTACTATCAGCCAATAACGGCGCGTGAAAGGGGACTTTTGCCCCGTTTTAACGCCTACTTCCCATTTTTATTGTATTTTTGCAACCCCGCTTACTGGAAACGCGGAAACAGTATTAACTAATTTTTTACTTTATGGCATTAAACTTAGGTTCAAAACTACGCGAGTTGGACAAAAAAACGGAAAAAGCTATTCAGGGCGGCGGCGAACAGGCAATCGCCAAACAGATAGCCATGGGGAAACTCCCCGCCCGCGAACGTATCAACTGCTTAGTGGATGAAAACTCTTTCTATGAATATGACCTGTTCGTGGAACACGATGCACGTGAATTTGGCATGGACGGAAAAGAACTGCCCGGCGACGGCGTCATTATTGGCACCGGGAAAATAAATGGAAAACCGGTAGCTATCTATGCACAGGATTTCACGGTAGCCGGCGGCTCGTTAGGCTCCATGCATGCACGTAAAATCACCAAGATTATGGACTATGCCCTGCGTATGCGGCTTCCCCTCATCGGCATTAACGATTCCGGCGGCGCGCGTATACAGGAAGGCGTTAATTCGCTGGCGGGTTATGGCGAAATTTTCTTTCGCAATACGCTGGCAAGCGGCGTTACGCCACAGATTTCGGTTATCCTTGGTCCCTGCGCCGGCGGCGCGGTGTATTCCCCCGCCCTTACCGACTTTGTGTTTGTAGTGGACAACATCTCTAAAATGTTTATCACCGGACCCGAAGTTATTAAATCGGTATTGGGGGAAGAAATTTCTATGGAAGACCTCGGCGGCGCCCGCGTGCATTGCGAAATCACCGGAAATGCACACTTTTTTGCAAAAAGCGAAAAAGAATGTTTTGAACAAATCAAAACATTGCTCTCGTATATCCCATGGCACAATGAAGAACAAGGCACGGTCATTGCCACGCGGGAACCGTCAAAAAAATACAACATTGAAAAAATTGTTCCCGTTGATCCGACCAAACCTTACGACGTGCGCGATGTGATACGTTCCCTGACCGACAATTCGGACTTTTTTGAAGTGCAGGAACTGTGGGCGGCGAATATTGTCATCGGGTTTGGGCGCATGGCAGGAAAAACAATCGGTTTCGTGGCAAACCAGCCAATGGTACTGGCGGGCGTGCTCGACTGCGACTCGTCGGACAAGGCGGCGCGTTTCATCCGCTACTGCGACGCATTCAACATTCCGCTGGTAACTGTCGAAGACATGCCGGGCTACCTTCCGGGCGTTGACCAGGAACACGCCGGCGTTATCCGACATGGGGCAAAATTGTTGTACGCCTACAGCGAAGCCACTGTTCCGCGCATTACCGTTATTTTACGCAAGGCGTATGGCGGCGGCTACATTGCTATGAATTCCCGCCACCTGCGCGCCGATTTTGTATTTGCATGGCCAATGGCGGAAATTGCGGTAATGGGTCCCGAAGGCGCGGCAAATATTATTTTCCGCAAAGAAATTACGGAAGCCGCCGACCCCGAAGGCATGCGCAAACAAAAAGTACAGGAATACAAAAATAAATTCGCCAATCCTTACGTAGCGGCGGCAAAAGGATATATTGACTCGGTGATTAAACCGAAAGACACGCGGCAATTTGTCCTGCAAGCGCTGGAATTAACAAAAGTAAAAACTGTTGGACGCCCGAAAAAGAAACACGGTATTCCACCGTTTTAACGGCGCACGGTGCACGGCGGCAGTCCGGCGCACTTGCCGCAACTCACGGCTAAATTTACAGGTTTACGGATTGGAGCTAGCGCCAATGCGCCTGTTGCGGCTTGCAACTTACAACTAAAAACTAACGACTATCATGGAAAAGAAAAAAGATATGGATTTGCAGGAAGAAGAACTGATGATTACCGAACATCCCAACGACTTCCAAATACTTTCGGTGATGACGGGAGGACGCAAATACCAAACGACGTTTACTAAAAAATTTGCCGCCCGGAAAACATGGGTGCGCCCGAATCCCGAAGAAATAAAATCATTCATTCCCGGAACGGTAGAAAAAATCCTGGTGAAAAAAGGACAGCACGTAAAAATGAATGATGAACTCATGTTATACGTGGCGATGAAAATGCGCAATATTATTCGTGCGCCGTTTGACGGGAATGTAGAAACTATTTTCGTAAAAGAAGGCGAACAGGTGCCAAAAGGCACATTGATGTTTATGATAAAACAAAAACCGCCGGCGCGGACAAAAGAAGAAATACGGCAGGAAGCAAAAGCGCAACGGAAAACAAAACAAAGGTCACCAACGAAATTAGAAAAAGCCGTTAAAAATTTAACGCGCCCGGCAAAGAAAAAATAATGTTCACAGCCTGCCGAAAAAATCCGTTATGTAAAGTAACGGATTTTTTTTGCGTTATACCGTTAAATAAAATTTGTAAATAAAAAAGTTTGTGCTTGAAAAAAGAGATTAGGCGATTAGGTGATTAGGCAATTAAGTGATTAAGTGATTAGGAGGGCAGTAGCCCCGTCAGGGGCGAAATGTTGATAACCCCGTGCAAGTGCAGCGAAGCGGAACGCAGCGCGGGGATGCACGATGACACTTCCTGCACCCGCGCGGCGCACAAGTTTACCGCTATGCGCCGGCATTGCTCCGCGCGAAAGGCAGGGGCGGTGCATAGAACCCGCGCTTACGCACGGGGCTATAATAATACCGCCCCTTCGGGGCTTGACGGGAACTAAGAATTGAGCTAACGCCGCAAAAAAAAACAATAAAACAAAATAAAATTTGTAAATAAAAAAAATAGTTTTATATTTGCGGCGTTAATATAGTTCTTTGACATTTTGGAATTGATATATTAAAAATATATCGCTTTGACTTTTATTCTACGAACGATCAGAAATCGCAAAAAAATTCTACACCGTATGAATATAAGTAAAGTAACCTCGCCAAGAGTGGACGTGGGTTGCTGTACTTATTTTACGGTGTGGGTTTTGCGAACCTCTGATTGTATTAAGTATAACAAACATTTTCCGCTTTTGGTTTTTTATTGGAATATGGAAAATCAAGGTAAAAGTTAGAGAAAATAAATTGCAGAAAAAGTTTATTAAAACTTTCTGCAATCATTGGCAGTGAATAAAAACTTGCAGCGGGGGATTGTTTTATAAATATCGTTTGTGTTTGTGGGTACGTACATAAAACAATCCCAAAAGCTGCAAAAAAAGGGAAAAAGCCCCCTAACCCCCGAAGGGGGAACGGGGACTTACGGATTTACAGATTGAGGCTGGCGCGGCAGCTGACTTACGACAAAAACAATGAACAAAAATTACAATAACATGAAGCATCCTCACTCCCCCTT
>JAITKG010000152.1 GCA_031278495.1 Prevotellaceae bacterium
AACTTTACAAGAAAGTTTGTATCTTTGCGTTCTATAAAATGAACAGGCAATTTTTATACTCCATACTATTCCTCCTTCCGGTAAATGTTCCGGCACAAGAAGCAACACAATATTTCCGCTGGCCTGTGGACGGCGTAGTTTCGCTTTCGGCAAACTACGGCGAGTTGCGCAGCAATCACTTTCATGCAGGATTGGATATTCGCGTAGGCGGTGTTCCCGGCATGCCGGTATATGCCGCTGCCGGCGGTTATGTATCGCGCATCGTGGCGCGTCCCAACGGATACGGAAGGGCGGTGTATATCACGCATCCCAACGGCGCCACGTCGGTGTATGCGCACCTGCATACGTTTGCGCCCGCCCTGCAAGCATATATCGAGGCAATACAATACGCTCGGCAACGCTATACGGTGGACGAACAGGTAGCGAAAGATGCGCTGCCGATAAGAAAAGGACAACTGGTAGGCGCTGCCGGCAACAGCGGTTCTTCCTCCGGCGCACACTTGCATTTTGAAATCCGCCATACCGCTACGGAAACGCCTTGCAATGTGTTTTCATACGGATACTACCCACTTCCGGCAGATACGTATCCGCCCGTCATCCGGAATGTAGCGTTCTTTTCGTTCCGGCAGCAGGACGGTATTCCTTATACCGCTAATTTTTATGAACACCCAAAACCGGCGCGGCGCATAAAACAAACCGTACACGTTCCCGACGCTTTTTATATAGGTATTGATGCATACGACGCACAAAACGGCACGCCGGCAAAACTGGCGGTGAACCGTATGCAGGTAACGCTGGACGGCGCAACCGTTTTCAGTTGCCGTTTTGAAGATATTCCATTCGATGCGGTACGATACATTAACAGCGCTATCGCTTACGAAGAGCGGCAACGAAATAATAAGACGTTCGTAAAAACATACGTGGAACCGGGCAATAAACTGCAAATTTACCGGAATGTAAAAAACAACGGCTTGCTTTCGTTGCCCGATACCCTGCCGCATACGGTAGAAATAAAAGTTTTCGACGACGCCGGGAATGCAGCGGCAACCGCTTTTACCGTACAGAAAAAACCGGGCAAACCGGCAAGCCTGCCTGCTCCGGAAACAGCCACGTTAATGACCGCCCATGATGACCGTCCCACAGCCATTGTGAAGGACGGGCTGTCTGTTACCATTCCCAAAGGCGCGCTGTATAAGCCGGCAGGATTGTTTATAGACACCATTGCTGGAAAACCGGGCGGCGCTTACTCGCCCCTGTGGCGCGTCCATTCGCCGGAAACGCCCCTGCACTATGCCATGACCGTTAAAATAGCCGCCGATATTCCCGCTACGCTTTTATCCAAAGCCCTGATAGCTGGCATAGCCGACGGCAATATTTATTCCTGCGGCGGGCAATGGAAAAACAATGCAGTGGAAACAAACACCCGTTCGTTCGGCGATTTCTTCGTTACGGTCGATACCATTGCACCCGTGATTACACCGGCATTTACCAACGCCGCCAACCTGGGCAAGCAAACGCAACTGAAAATAAAAATCACCGACGACCTCTCCGGCATCGGCTCATACAGCGGCTATATTGACGACGAGTGGGCGCTGTTCGAATACGACGAAAAAAACAAACAACTACTGTATACCTTCGACGCCAAGCGCATTCAACGCGGCAGGAAACACCGCCTCCTGCTCTCTGTTACCGACAACAAGGGAAACACCGCCTCGCTGCAAACGGCTTTCACGTGGTAACCCGCACAACGCTTCGCACGGGACACGGAGCTAACGCCAGTGCGCCAATCTAATTTTCAACTTTCAACTTACGACGTATGACTAAAAATCATTTCAGGAAGCGTTTATCTATTTCTTCCATAGTGATAATTTGCAGCGTGGGTTTGCCTTCAGGCGAGAGGGCGGGTTCCTTGCAGGCGAATAAATTATCGACCAGCGCCTGCGCTTCAAACATATTCAACGGTTCGCCGGAAGTCCCGGCGGCTGCTTTGGCTAATGACAGCGCGAGTTTTTCGTGCCGTTGCGTTTTTAATCCGGCGGCGTTCTCGTGCAGGGTATATAATAATTCTTCTATCAATTGTGCGGCGTCCATTGCGGGAAATGAAGCCGGCTGCCCGTTTACGACGACCGTGTTATTTCCGAACGGGCGGATATCATAACCAATTTGCGATAAATCATCCAGCACGCTTTCCAGCAAAGCATAATCCACCGGCGGCAAGGTAACGGTTTGCGGGAAAATTTCCTGTTGCGTTTCTTGCTGCGGATGCGTTAAATTTTGCAGGAAGCGTTCGTATAAAATACGTTGTTGCGCGCGGCGGCGGTCAATAATCATACATCCGGATTTCACGGGCGTGAGAATGTATTTCCCTTTCAACTGGCAAATCGCACGCTCAGTGGCGAAGTTCCCAACCGGCAATTGTTCCGGCATTTTTTCTTCGGGAATCGTTTCAAATTGCCTGCTGTGCGATAATCCTTCATATAATTTTTCCCATCCTTTGAGCGATGTGCCGGAAGAAATGCCGGGCAACGGTTTTGTTTTTTTATCTTCCTCGAACGGGTTAAACGAGGGGTCAATGCGGAGGGGCGGCAGCGTTGCCGGCACGTTTTTGCGCATCGCCGGAATTGCCGGCGCGCCTTCGGTGTCGAAGTCAATGGACGGCACTATGGCAAATTTCCCCAATGCCTCGCGCACGGCGGCATACAGCATTTGAAAAATGATTTGTTCTTCTTCAAATTTAACTTCAATTTTTGCCGGATGGATATTTACGTCAATCTTGTCGGGCGACAATTCAAAATAAATGAAAAATACCGGATATGCCTTGTCCGGCAAGAGTTGTTGACAGGCGTTGTAAATAGCTTTTTGAAAATAGGCGCTCTTGAAAAACCGGTTGTTTACAAAAAAGAACTGTTCGTTTGCCGTACGTTTCACATATTCGGGCTTGCCGATAAATCCCTTAATACTTACCACCGACGTATCGACTTGCACGGTTACCAAATGCTGGTTAATGCCTTTGCCCATTATGGCGACAATGCGCTGGCGCAGGTTGGCTGCAGGCAGGTTGTAGAGGTTCGTACCATTGTGCTGCATCGTAATAGCCACGCCGGGATGGCACAATGCCACCCGCTGCATTTCGGCAACTAAGTTTTTTAATTCTACGCTGTCGGATTTTAAAAATTTCCGCCGTGCCGGCACATTGAAAAATAAATTACGCACCGCAATGGACGTTCCCGCCGCGCACGCCACCGGCTCCTGCGCTGTTACTTCCGATGCAGAGATAACCACCTGTGTGCCGGTTTCATCTTCCTGCCGCCGCGTTTTAATGGTTACCTCCGCTACGGCGGCAATAGACGCCAGCGCCTCGCCGCGAAAGCCGAAAGTAGTAATGGCATTCAAATCGTCCAATTGGCGGATTTTGGAAGTAGCATGCCGCTCGAACGCCATGCGGGCGTCGGTGCCGTTCATGCCGCAACCGTTGTCCACCACTTGCAGCAACGTGCGCCCGGCGTCGGAAAGGACAATGGTGATGTTCGTAGCGCCGGCGTCAATAGCGTTTTCCAGTAATTCTTTCAATGCCGATGCAGGACGCTGCACCACCTCGCCGGCGGCAATCTGGTTGGCAATATGGTCGGGAAGAAGTTGTATCATGAGCGGTTTTTTGGGGCAAAGATACGAAAAAGATAAGCGTTGAGGCGGAAATAATTTCATTTCTGATTTCTAATTACCAACGCTTATACTTCGTACCTCAAAACAATACCACCAGCAGGGGCGGACGGTATTATTGCGGTTTTATCCTTACAATTTTGCTGCCCCCGAGCATCGCCAATTTTTAATTTCTAATTCTTTAAAGCGTCCCGTGCGCCATTCAATCCGTAAATATGTAAATCCGTAAATCTGCAAATTTTCACTATCTTTGTTCCAAATTTAACTTTATTATTATGAAAAATTTATTTATTCTAATGGCTATTGTTGGATTGTCCGCGTCGTGCGCACAGAAACTGTCGCCCGAAGAACAGGCGGTCATCCAACTCAAACAGGAAATACAGCAAGACCTCACGGAAAATATCCTTCCGTTCTGGGCGGCGCATGCACCCGATTCGTCCGGCGGCTTCTACGGCGAACTCCACTTCGATGGCACGCCGGAAGCGAACGCCCCCAAAGGCGGTATCCTTAATGCACGCCTGCTTTGGACATTCTCGTCGGCTTACCGTATCTTGCAAGATGAAACCTACCGGACGCTTGCCGACCGCGCCCAACGCTATTTCCTCGACTACTTCCTCGACAGGGAATACGGTGGCTCTTATTATGTGCTGAATGCCGACGGTTCGCCTTTGGTGACGCAGAAAAATACCTACCAGAATGCCTTTGCCATCTATGGGCTTTCGGAACATTACCGCGCCACAGGAAACGAAGAAAGCCTTCAAGCGGCTATCGGCATCTACAATAAATTAGTGGAACATGCTTACGACCCCGTAAACAAAGGCTTCATCGAAGGCTGTTCGCGCGAATGGGAAAAAAATAACCAGTTTGCAGCAAAAACAATGAACACCAACCTGCATGTGCTCGAAGCTTTCACCAACCTTTACCGCGTGTGGAAAGATCCCGGCATGCAACAGCAACTGAAAGACGAAATAGACGTCATGCGGTACAAAATAATAGATTCCGCCACATGGCATGAAATCCTGTACCTGTCGATGGACTGGCAGCCCAGCCCAATGCGCATAGATTCGTACGGGCATGACGTAGAATATTCGTGGCTGCTGGTCGAAGCTGCCGAAGTACTGGGCGACGAGGAAATCCTTGCGGACACGAAACGCATCGCCGTCAACGTGGCCGGCGTGCAGATAGAAGAAGGGCTGACGCCGGAAGGTTATATGCGGGGTGAAAAATTTCATGGCGAAAGGCCCGTGATACCGGGCATACCGCAAGAAACGCGCCACCGCTTGGAATGGTGGCCGCAGGCAGAAGCCGTACTGGGATTCATCAATGCATGGCAAATTAGCCACGACAAGAAATTCCTCGACGCCGCCATCCTCGCATGGGAATGGACAAAAAAATACATGATAGACCATGAATACGGCGAATGGTACGGCAATGTCTATGAAGACGGCACACCCAAAAAAGACTTCGTAAAAGCCGACCAGTGGCGTTGCCCCTACCACAACAGCCGCATGGGATTTGAACTCCTGACCCGTTTCCCCGATTAGAAAAAATATTAACCACTAAAATTAACAAATATGAAATCTGTACTGAGATCCATCATCTGTGCTGTTGTGCTGTTCCTGCCGGCAACTGCGTCAACAGCTTTGGCAGGCCATTACGACGGCTTTAAAGTGTCGGTATACGTAAAGGCGTACACCGTTGAAAAAATGAAAGACCTGCATTGGTTAGACTCCACATGGAATATCATTTCCGGGCAAGTCAATGTAGATAAAATCTATATAGAAACCCACCGGGACCTGCTGATTATTCCCGACGCTACGCTGGAACAGGTAAAAAAATATTTCAAAGGCAAAGGACTGGAAGTAGGCGGGGGAATCACTTTTACGATTAACGAAATGAATAATTTTGAAACTTTCTGCTATTCCAACCCCGAACATCGCAAAAAAGTGCAGGAAATAGCCGAATACACCGCCAAACATTTCGACGATTTTATCCTCGACGATTTCTTCTTCACCAGTTGCAAATCGGATATAGAAATCAAAGCCAAAGGCGCAAAAAGCTGGACGCAATACCGCATGGAACTTATGACCGAAGCCGGGCAAAATTTAGTGATAAGACCGGCAAAAAAAATCAATCCCAAAGTGAAAGTCATCATCAAATACCCCAACTGGTATGACCATTTCCAAGGCTTGGGTTTCAACTTAGCCACCGGACCGCATATTTTCGACGGCGTATGGACAGGTACGGAAACACGCGATCCTTCCGGCGCACAACACCTGCAAAATTATTTAAGTTATAACATCATTCGTTACTTTGAAAATATCCGATCGGGACATAACTATGGCGGCTGGGTAGACAGCGGCGGCTCCAACATGGGCATGGACAGATACGCCGAACAACTCTGGCTGACTTTCTTCGCCAAAGCGCCGGAAATAGCCCTCTGCGCTTACGACGAACTCATAGGCGTCGCCTTGAGACCGGACAGCCACCGCACGCCCTGGCAAGGGCAAGCCACCAGTTTTGACTACGACGAAATGGCAAAACCGGTAAACCTGAACGGGCAAACCACGATCCCGACTACTATCGCCCGCGTGGCAGGCTATACGTTTGAAACCATCAACAAATTCATTCACAAATTAGGCAACCCCGTCGGCATTAAATCCTATAAACCGGTCAATTCATCGGGCGACGACTTCCTGCAAAATTACCTCGGCATGATTGGACTGCCGATAGAAATGACGCCCGAATTTCCGGTTGACCAACAAGTGGTTTTACTTACCGAACAGGCAAAGGCAGACCCATATCTCTTAAACAAGATAAAAGCGCAGTTGCAAAAAGGCGGCGACGTGGTTATCACTACCAATCTCCTCAAAGCTATTCCTGAAAAAATAGCTGAAATATGCGAATTGCGCATTGCCGGCGACGTACTGGTAAACGACTTTGGAAGATTCGGGCAGGCAACCCGCGACATCCTCATTCCACAACTGCTGTACTACACCAACGACACATGGGAAGTGATAAGCGCCGGACGCCCGCTTTCTGGCGGGGTGAGCGGTTATCCGCTGCTGCAACGCGGGCTGTATTCAAGAGGAAACCTTTATGTGCTCGCCATACCGAATGACTTCGGCAATCTCTACGACCTGCCGGCCGGCGTGTTGAACGAATTGCGCCGGGTCATCGGCAAAGATGTAGACGTCCGCATCGAAGCCCCTGCCAAAGTGAGCCTGTTTGCGTATGACAACGATACGTTTATCGTGGAATCATTCCTTGACGAGCCGGTTACCATACAAGTGATAACAAACGAAAAAGTAGAAAAACTGACCAACTTGCTCAATGGCGCCATAGTGGAAAAACTGCCACCGCCGCCGGTACCTCCGGGATTTGAATTTTTCTTCCTCATGATGAATGGCGGCGAGCGAAGCAACAGCTACCGCATAACTTTACCGCCGCACTCCTACAAAGTGTTCTCAAAAAATTAACGAAATTCCAATAAAAAAATTGCAAATAAAAAATAAAGTAATATATTTGATGTATCAATTAAATGCTCTTTGAAATTTTAAAATGATATTTTAAAAATATCGCTTTAAATTTTTGTCTACGGACATTACGAAATGTAGAAAATTTCATACCGGGTTCGAATATAAGTAAAAGCAGCTTTGTCAAGAGTGGACGTGGGTTGCTGTACTTATTTACTCGGTGGGTTTTCCCGAACCTCAGATGGTGATAAAGACTGCGACCATTTCTGCTCTTGGTATTTTTAGCAGGATAGGAAAATCAAAATAAAAGTTAGAGAAATAACTTGCGGAAAATGTTAATTGTAATTTTCTGCAATCATTGGCAGCGAGTAAAAACTTGTAGCGAGGGGTTGTTTTAAAAAGTGTTTGTGTTTGGCAGGTTATTACAGAACAACCCCAAAGCTGGGATATGTGACCAAATAGTGTTCCACAAATATACGAATAAGATTCAATTGGTATGCATGACAGATTATCCACCAGTACATGCTCCAATCCGTTGTTACCGTCAATTGTAGTTTTTTTGCAAAATAATATTTAACATGGAAGCAACAATATTGTTTTCCAATAATGCCATGCCTTGCTATCACTAAGGTTTCTTTGCGCAACATTGATAAATGCTATCGCTCTTCTATCAACTGCAGCAATTCTTTTACGGCTTCTTTTTCGGGAATGTTTTTCTTGACTACTTCTTTACCTTTGTAGAGGGTAATTTTTCCGGGACCGGCGCCTACGTAGCCGAAATCGGCGTCTGCCATTTCACCGGGACCGTTTACAATACAACCCATCACGGCAATTTTTGTTCCGGCTAAGTGTGCTGTGGCGGCGCGCACTTCCGCCAAAGTCTTTTGCAAATCGAACAGGGTGCGCCCGCAGCCCGGACAGGCAATGTATTCGGGCTTGGTGAAGCGTACGCGCGTGGCTTGCAAAATAGCGAGAGCAATTTCTTCCGCCTGCGCGCCCGGCAGTTTTTTGCCTGCTACGGTGGCGGTTAGTTGCAAGTCGCCGGCATAACCGTCAAGCAACAGCGGGGCTGCTTTGCAGGCAGCCTGCAACCACAGTTCTTCGGTCGTTGCGGCGGCACAGCGGCAAGTTATCTTTGCCTGTTTTTCGTGTATTATTTTTGACGTGTAGGGGAATTGTACAGCTAAACGCACCAATGCTTTTGCTACGGGAATTTCATTTTCCGGCGGCTCTGTAAGCGACACACGGATGGCGTCGCCATAGCCTTCGGAAAGCAATACGCCAATACCGGCCGCCGATTTTATCCGCCCGTCCATTCCGTCGCCGGCTTCGGTAACGCCCAGATGCAGCGGGTAAGCCATTCCTTCCTGTTCCATTTGCGCGACCAACAAACGGTATGCCGCCACCATCACGCGTGTATTGCTCGATTTCATAGAAACGACCGTTTGTGAAAAGTTTTCACGCCGGCAAATACGCAACAGTTCCATTGCCGACGCTACCATGCCTTCGGGCGTATCGCCATAGCGTTCCAGCACCCGCCCGGCAAGCGAGCCATGGTTTACGCCGATGCGCAAGGCGGTTTGGTGTTGCCGGCAGCAGTGCAGTAATTCTACAAATTTTTGCGTAGTTTCGGCGTCTGTTTGCGCAAAGTTTCCGGGATTGATACGCACCTTATCCGCCACTGCTGCCGCCGCAAGCGCGACATTGGCATTGAAATGTACATCGGCAATTAGCGGAATGGAAAAACCGTCGCGACGCAGTTGTCGTTTAATTGCGGCTAATGCTTCGACCTCCCGCAATCCTTGTGTGGCAAGGCGTACATAATCGGCGCCGGCTTGCGCTACCTGCTTGCATTGCCGCACCGAAGCGTCGACGTCGCGCGTGGGAGTATTGCACATGGTTTGCACGCGAACCGGTTGGTTACCGCCCATCGCCACGCCTCCAATAAGCACCTCATTGGTTTTGCGCCGTTGGTAAATAGGGGGAATAGGATTCATTACAAAACAAAAAATACCGTCGCCGAGAGCAGCATTTGGGAAAGGCGGTTGTAAACAGTGTAGCCTTGCACATTGGGGTCGTAGATATATCCCAGCCCGATGGAATAGGCAAAATCCAGTTGTATTTCCAACGGGTGCAGCATGAATGCCAAACCGGCGCCAAAGCGTAATCCGTAGTCGAATTTATTAAAATCGAAGTTATCCGGCTGAAAGTCCGGGTGCAGCGCGACGCTTTGCGAACGCAGGATATAAGAACCGTAAACGCCGGCATTGGCAATAGCGCGGATCCGCCACAATTCATAATGAAATTGCGTGACAAACGGCACTTCCACCAGTTGAAAACGCCGCGACGATATATCTACGAGGTCATAGCCTTTTTCGAGGTCTTGCTGGTCGTAGTATGCTCTTGTGTAGCGCAAGTATCCCTTTTCGGCATAGTTTATACCGACTTGGATGCCGACCCATTTGCCGCTGTAGTATTTATACGCCAATCCGTAATTTTTGAAACTATTGACATTGCCCAAATCTTCATTCCTTGTCGAAGACATCGTATTAAGTCCGTATCCGCCCGTTGCGCCTATGAAATGTTGCGCTGTTGCTTCGCTACCCGCCAAGCAACAGCAAATAATAAGGATGCTTATTTTTCTACTTTTCATCGCCGGTGTTGCCGTCAAGGGTTATTGTTTCGTCCTGTGTTGCCTGGAAGGGGGTAAATAATTTTCCCACATCCACGCTTTGTTCCACTTCTGAATTTTCGCGCAAATGAAGTATTTCCGACGCATCCGGAAACCGCATGAGCGTTACCTTTTCGGGTTGTGTTTTCGTTTCCATTTTGCATGCGTCCCACACGCCGTTTTGATTGGCGTCTTCAATAAACCGCACCACATAATCTCCCGATGGCAAATAATCAAACAATACTTTCCCTGCTTTATCAACAAGTGTTTCCCGCAGTATGCGGTCTTTTTTCTCGTTTAGCAGTTGCAAAATATAGCGCGACGAGACATTGGACAGGTCAAATGTAATGTGGCAAAATTTGTCGGGGTTGGGCGTGGTAAATTTATTTACGATGGTGTCGTTCACTAAGCCGTAAATGTCGGAAAAGGCATCCGGCAACACTTCCAGCTCATACTCGGTTACGGTTACCCATTTCGCCTGCACATAGAAACGCAACCGCGACGCGGTGTCGGGCAGCCACCGGAAAAGTTCTTTGGCGCGGTTCTTTTTTTCATCTATTTTAAACAGGGTTATTTTCGTCGTATCTATTTTTGCGGGCAATGCGGGAAACGCAACACTAATGCCGCGGCGCATTCCCAATTGTTCAGAAAAATTGATTTTTGGTTGCAGTTTCGGAATTTCCGTTACCGTGTCATTTTTATTTTTCTTGTCTTTTTCCTGTTGCGCCTTGTCCTCTTTTTTCAGGGAGAACCGCAAGTTGGCGCTGGTAGGCGATAAATTATTTAACGAATCGGTTTTGAGGTATTCTATCGTTGCACGTAAAGTGTCGGGTACCGTTGCGCCGGTAAGCCAATAGGTGAGCGTATCGCGAAAGCGGCTGGATTCTATTACATAGTCCGGCTCGTTGACGCCCTCTATTTGAAAGCATGTAATTACCGGGTAGTGTTGATTGAATACCAACTGGAATTTTCGTTTTTCCAATTGCGGATATTCCACTAAAAATTGTTTGCGCACATTCTCGGCAGAAATCAACAACAGCCGTTCTACCGGCCGCGCTTCCAACGCCGCCGTGTCTTTGTTGTCCGTTATCACCGGCAACATGGAAACGGTATGTTCGGGGATTACCAGCGTATCTAAAAAAGCTATTTTTTCATTTCCCGGATCGTAGCGGTAATTGGAATTTTTATCTTCCAACGCATACATGTGGTACGCTTGCGGCGCAATGTTTTGCAAACTGAAATACCCCCAACTGTCCGTACGGGCAATGGCTATCGGCAATTCCTTGTACACTGCTGAATCGGATAAATTCTCGTAGAGCATCACCGCCGTATTCTCTACCGGATCCAACGTATAAGCATCGCGCACGACGCCGGTAAACGCCATGCTGTCAATGACGCCTCCGGTAGAAAAAACAAACTTATAGGGCGGGTATAAATTGCCTTCGTTATTATCTGCCAACGCATTTCCGAAATCTATCGTATAGGTTTTATTTTGCCACAGGGTATCCTGAAAAACGACCTGTATGTTTCTCCCCCGCCTTTGCACCAATGGTTTCCGCAACGATGGCGGGGACATCACCACATTTTTCGATATTTCTTTTAAGGCAATATATTCGTCGAACGCCAACTCGATTTTTTTACCGGCAAAATAAGTGGCGTTTGTTTTCGGCGTTGTTTTAAGCAATACCGGCGGAATTGTATCTTTTGGACCGCCCGAAGGTCCTGCTTGCGTATTGGCGCAACGGCTGCAAAGGAATAATAAAAATACCGCAGCGGCAAGTCCATACGCAATTTTTTCAAAGATACTATTTCTCATGTGGCTTAATTAACCGTTATATCGTAAGGCAAACGGGCATATACGCCGGGTTCCGTTATTTCTTGAAGAAAACGTTCCATCGTCTGTACCTGTTCCGACGCTTGCGTTTTTACGGCAACGTTTCCATTCGTTAATGATTCCAAAATTTGTTCGAACGGCGTTTTTTCCGCCGGCAGTTCAATGAGGCGGTAACTTTCCAAGCCGGCTAAGGTTGCGGCTTCTGTAATGGCTTCGGTGATGCCGCCCAATTCGTCTGCCAAACCGAGTTTCACGGCGTCAATGCCGCTCCATATCCTGCCTTGCCCTATTTCGTCTACCTGCGCAGCTGGAATATTGCGGGCGGTCGCTACTTTATCGATAAATTGCGAATAGATAAATTCTACGGTCGCCTGCGTTGCTTCCCGTTCGCGCGCAGTCATCGGTCGCATGATACTCGGATAATCGGCGGACGTATTACTCTTTGCCTCGTCAACCGTAATGCCCAGATGTTTATTCAACCCTTTCTTGACATTGGGAATTACGCCGAACACGCCGATAGAACCGGTGAGCGAAGCAGGGTTCACAATGATTTTATCAGCAGGCGCAGAAATCCAGTAACCGCCGGAAGCCGCATAATTGCTCATGGATACGACCACCGGTTTTTGCGCTTTCAGCAAGGACAACTCGCGGGCAATTATTTCCGACGCCTGCGCGCTGCCGCCCGGCGAATTTACGCGGAAGACCACCGCTTTGATAGCATCGTCATTGCGAATAGCGCGCAAAGTGTTGGCAAAATTCCATGCAGTGATTTCCGTTTCGCCCTTGCCCATGCTGATTTCGCCGTCGGCATATACTATGGCGATTCGTTGGCGGCTGATAGGTTGTTTGCGCGCCACCTTTACATAATCGTCCATATCTACCATTGCCAGTTCGTCTTCGGAGGTAACGCCGGATAATTCGCACAACTCGCCCAACAATTCATCCTTATAGAATAAAGCGTCCACCAGCCCGTTATCCAAAGCGTCCTGCGCTGTCAGCAATTCAAGGTTATCAATTAACGAATGTATTTTCTTATAGTCAATTTGCCGTGCGTGGCAAATTTTTTCCAACCGGTATCCCCAAATAGCATTGATGAAAGTCATGTATTGCTCGCGGTTTTCGTCGCTCATTTTATCGGTGATGAACGGCTCTACCGCGCTTTTGAATTTGCCGTGTCGAACAATCTGCACTTCTATTTGCAATTTTTCCAGCAGTCCTTTATAAAACATCACTTCGGCGCTCAATCCCGTCAAAGCCGCATCGCCGAAAGGATTTAGATAAATCTTATCGGCAACGGTCGCCAGATAATATGCCGATTGCGAGTAATTGTCGCCATAGGCAATAATCGGTTTCCCCGATTCCTTGAATTTCTCCAACGCCGACCGGATTTCTTCTACATGCGCCCTGCCTGCTTGCAATTCGCTAAGATCTAAATACACCATTTTGATATGGGGGTCAATGGCGGCGTGGTTAATGGTTTTCAAAATATCGTTCAATCCGATATAACGGGTCATGGAAACAGCGGTAAGCCCAATCTCTAATTGCCCGCTTTTCGTGCGCTCTGCCACCGGGTGGTCAAGCATGATGCGGAAAATAGTGTTCGGTTTGACCGTTACCGTTTCCGTAGCGGGTGAAAAGAGGCTGCTAATAGCTCCCACAACGGAAATTAACATGATAATGCCGATAATACCGGCAATCAATACCCCGACGAACGAGGCTAAAACCATTTTGAAGAAATTTTTCATTTTTTTATTGATTTTGTTTTCACAAGTGATTGATAGCGGCGTCAGCCAATTCTTAATTTTTAATTGCTTTGATGCCGGGCAATTCAATGCCTTCCATGTATTCGAGCAATGCGCCGCCGCCGGTAGAAACATAACTTACCTTGTCGGCAAAGCCCATTTGATTAACGGCTGCCACGCTGTCGCCGCCGCCAACCAACGAATATGCTCCTTTCACAGTGGCGTCGGCAACCATTTGCGCTACCGCTTTGGTTCCATTGGCAAATTGGGGTATTTCGAATACGCCCACAGGCCCGTTCCATAAAATGGTTTTCGAAGCCAGAATAACTTCTTCCCATTCTTCTACAGGCGCCGCCGCATCCACGCCTTCCCAATTATCGGGAATTTCGTTGATGTTGCAAATCTGCGTCTGCGCGTCGTTGCTGAAAGCATCGGCTATCAACACTTTTTCCGGTAAATAAACCGCTACGCCCAACTCCTTTGCTTTTTTCAAAATATCCAACGCCAATTGTTGTTGGTCGTCTTCGCAAATGGAGTTGCCAATTTTCCCGCCCTGCGCCTTGATGAACGTAAAGCTCATGCCGCCGCCGATAATTAAATTATTCACGCGCTTTAGCAATCGTTCGATAATGGTAATCTTGGAAGATACTTTCGATCCTCCGAGAATGGCGGTAAACGGCTGTTCCGGCGACTCCAGTACTTTATCAACCGCTTTGATTTCGCCTTCCATCACGTAGCCGAATAATTTATCGTTTGGAAAGTAGGCGGCAATTAAAGCAGTAGACGCATGTGCGCGGTGCGCAGTGCCGAAAGCGTCGTTAATATAGCAATCGCCATATGACGCCAGTTTTTTCACAAATTCTTTTTGTTTTTCTTTCACTGCCGCTTTGGCCGCTTTCTTTTCTTCATCGCCGGCGTCATCAGGCAGGTTGCGCGGCTTGCCTTCTTCTTCTTCATAGAAACGCAGGTTTTCCAATACCAGCGCTTCGCCGGGTTGTAATGATTTGGCAAGTTCCGCCGCTTCCGCGCCCATACAGTCGGGGGCGAATTTTACTTTTATGCCTAATTTTTTTTCTACATTCGCTAAAATATGTTTCAATGAATATTTTTCACTTGGTCCTTTAGGACGTCCCAAGTGCGACATGATAATCAGCGAACCGCCGCCGTCCAACACTTTTTTAAGCGTCGGGACAGCCGCGCGGATGCGGGTGTCGTCGGTAATCTCGAACTGTTCGTTCAAGGGAACGTTGAAGTCTACGCGCACCAATGTGCGTTTGCCTTTGAAGTTATACGTGTCAATTGTTTGCATAGTATTTTGTTTATGGTTTTTCTAAAAAATGGCTAACAAAGATACAAAAAAATGTTGATTTGGTTTTGAGTAGATAAAAATGCCCTTGTACGGGCGGTTCAAACGCCCGTTCACAAAATAAGCCCGGCGGATTTGAATAAATATATGCCGAAAGTAAGCGTAAAAATCGAAAGTAACGAAGAAAGCAACACAATATTTGCCGCAAGGTCTTCGTCGTTGTTCATTTTGCTTGCCATAATGAAACTTGCTACAGCCGTAGGCACGCCGAACATAATAAAAAGAATGAGCAAATCTTCGCCGCTAAAACCCAGCGGCTCGCGCAGCCAATAGGCAATGCCGGTAAAAACAGCCGGGCTGGCGGCTATTTTAATCATCGTTGCCGTCAAGGCTTTCGGCAAACCCGATTTAAGTTTCGCCACGCTAATAGATGCGCCGATAGCCAACAAAGCAATAGGATTGGTGATGTTCACCAAATAATCTATGGTCGATGCAATATAGCCCGTTTGCGGATGAGAGAATAACGGAATTTCAAAAATGGAAAATGGCAATCCCGCAAGAATACCAATAATCAAAGGGTTTTTAATGATGTTCCGCAACGTCTTCCTTAATTTTATTTTTTGCGGATTTTTGCTGCGTATCGAAAGGATAATTACCGCCAAAATATTATACAAAGGCACTGCAAACGCCGTGATAAGCGCGCCTTTGCCGGTATGCCCCAAAATAGATACAATCAAAAACAACCCGATAATAGCATAATTGCCGCGATAGCTGCCCTGCACAAACGAGCCGATAGTTGCACGGCTTTTGATAAACCGTTCGGCGAAAAACCATGTAATGCCAAAGGTTAATAGCGTGCCGGCAATAGCGTACAAAATAATCGCCGGCGAAAAAATATCCTGCAAACGGGCAACGGAAATATCGCGGAAAAGCAACAGCGGCAATGTTACATTAAAGGCAATCGTATTGAATGCCTCGACCACCGGTTTGGTAATAATTTTCCATTGCCTGAGCGCCCAACCCAATACGATGATAAGGAAGATCGGCAACACACAATTCAGGCTAAACAAAAATGGAGACATATTTTTTCAGT
>JAITKG010000164.1 GCA_031278495.1 Prevotellaceae bacterium
ACGGCGAACGGTTATTAGCACGTCATTCCGAGCGGAGCGGAGCGTAGTCGAGGAATCTGCTGCGTTATGCGCTGCGCGATAAAAGCCCTTCGGGCGATAAATGCGCTTCGCGCGATAAAAGCGCTGCGCGCGGTAAACGGTGAACGGATAACGGCGAACGGTGAACGGATAATGGTTAGCGCTGGCGCGCCAGCCACATCTTCACATTTTCACATCTCCACATCTTCACATCAGCCGCCGCGTCAGCCACATTTTCGCATTTTCACATCTCCACATCTTCACATCAGCCGCCGCGTCAGCCACATCTTCACATTTCCACATCATCACATCTTCACATCAGCCGCCTGCGTCAGCATAATCTGTAAATCCGTAAATTTTCTTTATCTTTGCCGCCAATTATGGAAATAGTTATATCGGGAGTAGGAATTGTGTCGGGCATTGGTTTCGGAACAGCGGAAACTTTGGAGGCAATCGCCGGGAAAAAGCCGGGACTGGGAACGTTGACGCTTTTTGATTCGGTGCATAAAAATACCATTCCCGTAGCGGAAGTAAAAGCAAGCAACAGCGATTTGAAACAACGGTTAGGCTTACCGGAAAAGAAAACTTTTTCGCGCACTGCCTTGCTGGGGCTGCTCGCCGCCACGCAAGCCGCCGGCGACGCACGCCTGCCGGAAAGGAAAGGACTGCGGATAGGATTTATTTCCGGCACTACGACCGGCGGAATAGACCGGAGCGAAAATTTTTACCGTGCCTTTTTCGCTCATCCGGATAAGGGGCGGCTGCGGGATGTTGCCGTACATGACTGCGCCGACAGCACGGAACAAATCGCCGCCCGCATCGGGGCTACCGGTTATGTTACCACCATTAGCACGGCATGCTCGTCGGGCGCAAATGCTATTATGCTCGGCGCACGGTTAATCAAACACGGCGTAGTTGATTGCGTGGTAGCCGGCGGCGTGGACGCCTTATGCCAGTTTACCCTTAACGGTTTTGCTTCATTAAAAATTTTGGACAACGCCCCTTGCCGCCCGCTCGACGAAAGCCGCGCCGGATTGAACCTCGGCGAAGGCGCCGGCTATGTGGCGCTGGAAAGGAAATCGGACGACGTCCCCACGCCTTATTGCCGGTTGGCGGGATATGCCAACGTTTGCGAGGCTTTCCATCAAACCGCCTCGTCGCCCGAAGGGCACGGTCCTTTTGAAGCGATGCGGCAGGCGTTGGACGCCGCCGGCATTGCCGCCGAAACGGTTGACTATATCAATTTCCACGGCACCGGAACGCCGAACAACGACCTCGCCGAAGGAAACGCCGTGAAGCGGCTTTTCGCTAAAAAAATACCATTCCTGAGTTCCACCAAAGCTTTTACGGGGCATACGCTGGGCGCCGCCGGCGGCATAGAAGCCGTGCTGTCGGCATTGGCGATTAAACACGGCTTGCTGTATCCCAACCTGAACTATGCGCGGCCTGTTGCCGAACATGGGCTAATACCGGTTACCGACTTCCGGCAAGGCGCAGCAATAAATGTAGTATTGTCCAATTCCTTTGGCTTTGGCGGCAATGATTCCTCTTTACTGTTTTCAAAAACATGAACGTATACCTTCTTGCTTCCGCTTCTATCAATCCCGTAACGGAATTACCGGATACGCTGCTTCCGGCGACAGTCGCCCCGCCGGAAGGAAACCGCCGTGTAGCCCGAGAACCGGATTATAAAAAGTATATTCCCGATATGAACGTCCGGCGGCGGATGAGCCGGGTGATGAAAATGGGCGTGGCGGCAGCTATGCAATGCCTGTCGCATGCCGGGCGGCAACCCGGCGCGATTATCACGGCAACCGGCTGGGGTTGCCTTAGCGATACGGAAAATTTCATGAAAAACATGATCGCGCATGGCGAATACTTACTCAATCCTACGCCTTTCACCCAGTCCACCTTTAATACGATTGGCGCACAAGCTGCCATTGCCATGAAGAATACGAGCTACAATATAACCTACGTGCATCGCGGGTTTTCCTTTGAAAGCGCCTTGCTCGACGCCATGATGAAAATACAGGACGGCGAAGCGGCGCAGGTACTGGTAGAAAGTTACGACGAATATACCGGCGCCTCGTTCAAAATTATGGAGCGGATGGGTTTCTGGCGGCACGACGCCGTTTGCGGCGAGGGCGTGCAATGCTTTATGCTTTCCGCACAGCCCGGCGCTGCCGGAAAAATACGGCTGCGGGATGTGCTGTGCATCTTTGGCGACGAACCGCAAATGTTGAAAGAACAGTTGGCGTTATTCCTCCGGAAGCACCACTTGCACCCCGAAGAGGTAGATGTGTTGCTTTCGGGAAGGAATGGGAGCGGCAGCCATTGCCCCCGTTACCAATGGGTGGAAGAATTTTTCAAAACCGCTTCATTGGCGATATACAAACCGTTTTTCGGCGACTACCCGACGGTATCGTCGCTGGCGTTATGGCTGGCAGGACGGTTGATAACGCAACAGCAGATGCCGGACTGGCTGTCGGACGCGCCGCCGGAACAAATCAACAGGATTATAATATACCATCATTATAAAGAGAAAAACCATTCCTTCCTGTTAGTGGAAAAAGAACCATAATCTATGTATTTGCCTGTACTCACCGGTATCCTCTGCGGAGTTTTAATTTTCCTGATTTATGCGTCCGCCGCTATCCGCTCCGGCGTGTACCTGAAAGCCATATGCCGGCTTAAAACCGATGAAAAAGTGGTGGCGCTGACTTTCGACGACGGTCCCGACGGCATTACTACCCCAAAAATATTGGACATACTGTCGGGCTACGGGATCCACGCCCTGTTTTTTTGCACCGGGCATAAAATGGAAGGGCAGGAACGCTTGTTGCAGCGCATGGTGGACGAAGGGCATGGGCTCGGCAACCACACATACGCTCATTCCGCCCTGTTCCCCTTCTGGCGGCTTGCCAGGATGAAAAAGGATATGCAAAAATGCGAAGAACGGATACAACACTTTACGCGCCGCCGCCCGTTCTTCCGCCCGCCGTTCGGCGTGACCAACCCTACGGTAGCGAAAGCGGCTGCGCAACTGGGCTATCATACGATGGGCTGGAACGTGCGTTCATTTGACACGGTAAGGAAAAATTACCGGAACGTGGCAAAACGGATAAATAAAAAACTGCAACCGGGAAATATCATTTTATTGCATGATACTACGCCCGCCATGCCGGAATTGTTAAACGACATTATTACTTATGCACGGCAACAGGGCTACCGCTTCGTCCGTGCCGATAAATACTGGGGAGGAACAACATGAGGTTTACCATTTCTTTTTTCTGTGTTATGTTATGCGCATGGGCTGCGGCTGCGCAAACGGCTTTTACGCCGGTGGCTTCCACCGGGCAATTAGACGCCGCCCTGCTCAAAGCGTCGGGCGATGTAAACGTCCTCGAAAGCGATTTTGTACAGACCAAGTACATGGAAATGCTTTCCGAAAACATTGTGTCCAAAGGAAAGTTTTACTACAAAAAAACCAGTAAAATCGCTTTGGATTATACCAGCCCGGCGCAGTATTTAATAGTGATTAACGGGCAACAGGTAAAAATAGTTTCCGGCGGGAAAAAGAATATATACGAATTGCGCGCCAACAAAATGATGTCGCAAACAAGCGCGCTGCTCTCGGCGTGCATGACCGGCAACCTGTCGCTGCTTTCGGCGGATTACCGCTTGGAATATACGGAAAACAATACGCAATACCGGATTAAAATACTGCCGCTGGACAGCATGAAATCCTATCTGGAAGAAATCGACATTTTCCTGAATAAGCAGGATTTTTCGGTAGACCGGTTACGAATGACAGAGCCAACGCTCGATTATACCGAATATGTGTTCACCAACAAAAAGAAAAATACGCCGTTGACCGATGAAATATTCCGCATTGATTAAAATAAGCGTCGCCGTTTTGATGCTGGTCGCCTGCTCGCCGGAAATCACAAAGGGATTCCGCAAGGCGGGCAAAGCGGCTGTGGCGGCGCAAGACTTGTATCCTTTCTGGACGCCGCAACGAACGCATTTGTTTACCATGAAAATTGATTTCCGGGAACATCATTTCAGCGGGCTGCTGCTGGTCAAACAGGCGGGCGCCGGATATTACCGGATGGTTTTTAATACGCATTTCGGCATGGGCGTTTTTGATTTTGAGTTTCGACGCGGAACGTTCCTCGTCCATTCCTGCATGGACGCATTACACAAGAAAAAAGTGCTGAACCTGCTCGAAAAAGATTTCCGCACGCTGTTTTTCCTCGATGTGGAACCACTCGCCAACAGGGCGGCGGTATATTATACGCCCGCCGACGCTTCCCTTGAAGTGAACCGGATTAACGGCAGGTATTACCTGAAAAATAATACACAAAAAACGCTTTTGAAAATGGAAGTCCCGCGCTGTTTCAACTCCGGATACTATGATTTCTCCAATTACAGGGACAACTTTCCGGAAACGATGACCATAAAGCACAGCGGTATCGGTTTGCAAATAACACTGGAAAAAATTCATAATACCACCGGCGGGTGATAACGGTATGGCAAAAAAAATAGTCGTTTTTTATTATACGCAAACCGGGCAGACATTGCAGGTGGCGCAGTCGGTTTGCCTGCCTTTGGCGGAAGCGGGGCATACGGTGATTTATAAAGAAATTATTCCCCTGCAACCGCTGCCCTATCCCTGTAGCGGGAAAAGTTTTTTCCGGGCTTTCCCGGAATCGCGCGAAGCCATTCCCTGCGAAATACAACCCATAGATTTAAACGATGCCGCCGACGCCAGCTTGGTGATTATTGCTTACCAAGTATGGTTTTTATCGCCTTCCACGCCTTTTCATGCGTTCTTCCAAAACGCCGCCATACAACAATACTTAAAAGGGAAAACCTGTATCACCCTTACCGGCTGCCGCAATATGTGGGTGATGGCGCAAGCCAAAGTACGCTCCTACCTCCGGGACGCCGCCGGGAAATGGGCGGGGCATATCGTGTTGCAAGACCGCCATCCCAACCTGATTAGCGTAATAACGATTGTGCGGTGGCTGCTTTACGGGAAAAAAGAAAAAAGCGGATGGCTGCCGGCAGCCGGCATTTCAGCCGCCGACCTCGCACATGCCGCCGTATTTGGGGAAATTATCGATGGGGCATTACGTTCGGGAAACTGGAACAATTTACAGGAACAACTCCTTGCGGCAGGGGCGGTACATTATAAACCCGCTGTTGTGTTTATGGAAAAAACCGGTTACAGGATATTTGGCGTCTGGGCAAAATTTATCCTCCGGAAAGGTAAAGACAATCCCGCACGCCGCGACTTTTTTTTAAAACTGTTCAAATATTACCTTTTTGTCGTTTTATATTTCATTGCGCCGGCAGGGCTTATTTTTTTCTACCTTGCCTGCCCGTTCCGGTATCGCGCCATCAGAAAAGACAAAGTGCAGAACACGGCTAATTAGTTGAAAGTTGAAAATAG
>JAITKG010000162.1 GCA_031278495.1 Prevotellaceae bacterium
GCGTAATCACCATTTCAATGTCCGTACCTTGCAGGTGAATGGGCGGGTAGAGCGGCTCTTCGCCCATGTCTTCGTTCAGTAAATCCAGCAGCCCGTTTTTGGAAACGTATGTTTCGCCGTTCAGGATGATTTGCAGCCCGGCGTTCAGGTACGTATAGTGCCGTATCATCTGTTCCACGAACTCCATGTTGAACGTATAATGCCCGAATACTTCTTCGTCGGCTGTAAAAGTAACCAGTGTACCGTTTTTTTCTTTGCTGCCGCCTTGTTTTTCTTTCAGCAGGTTGCCCTGCGAGAAAGCGGCTTCACTGCATTTCCCTTCGCGGAATGAAACAATTTCAAACGACGACGACAGTGCATTCACTGCTTTGATGCCAACGCCATTCAGCCCGACCGATTTCTTAAATGCTTTGTTGTCGTATTTTGCGCCGGTATTCATGATGCTTGACACCGCCACCACTTTTGTCAGCGGAACGCCGCGCCCATAATCGCGCACGCTTACCCGCTCTTCGCCAATCGTTATATCAATTTGTTTGCCGAAGCCCATCGCATATTCGTCGATTGAGTTGTCCAGCACTTCTTTCAAGAGGATATAAATGCCGTCGTCGGGCGAACTGCCATCGCCCAGTTTGCCGATGTACATGCCCGGTCGCCGCCGGATATGTTCGTTCCAGTCAAGTGTAATTACATTATCATCTAAGTAAATAGCTTTTGTCGCATCCATAACAGCATTGTAAAAGAATGGGCAAAGATACAAAAATACCTTTGCCTTTTGCTGAGAAGTTTTGAACAAGTTATGAAATGATGATTCGAAAAATATTGCTATTCAATCTAAAGTATTGATTGTACTTTTTTTTTAATACGGGTAAATGTTTTTTCAAAATTGCTGCCCTTCTTTTTACAAGTGTACGAAAAAAAATTTGCAAATTCAAAAATAGTATTTTACAATTGTGGTACTTATTGAACGTTCTTTGATATATGATTGCTAACTTTTATTACTAATGAAAATTTGCACAGATTCGTTGTACAGAAAGATAAAAGTAAAGTTACCGTTATATTAAACGTGAACTTTTGTTTATTTCTGTATAGGTTGTGCAAAACCTTCATTAGTATAAGTCGAAGTTCACGTTTTGAATTTTCGCCCAAGATAAAAATGAACGTGAATGAATCGGCAGCGAATAAAAATCGTAGCGAAGGGTTGATTTATATGAAAGAGTTTGTGTTTGGAAACAACCCTGATGCCCCACGTACTAATATGGCTATAAAATGCGTTAGATAGAAACATATAAATATAAAAATATCATAGAAAAAAACTCCAAAAAAATGGCGTTTGGCATCAGTATATCCGAAATTGTTTAGGGTGTAATGATGACCCCAGCGCCATCAAAAAACCTCATCACTGAAAAGTAATGAGGTTTTTTAATTCGTTAAATCCGCTTTCCATTCGCATAATTCGTCTACCATGTTTCTTTCAATTGTTTTTCGATTTCGACGACATATTGTTTGAAATGTTTGTCGGTATCCATTAAATCGCGGACGGTTTTGAATGCGTGCAGTACGGTGGCGTGGTCTTTCCCGCCGATTTGTGCGCCGATAGACGCCAAAGAATCTTTGGTCAAGTTACGGCTAAGGTACATGGCAATTTGGCGGGCTTGCACGATTTCGCGTTTTTGCGATTTCGACAACATGCCTTCAGGCGTGAGGTTGAAATAACCGCAAACCGTTTTCTGTATATCGCCGATAGAAATTTCACGTTGCGAAGAGCTCACTAATTTTTCCGTTGTTTCTTCAGCCAATTCCGGCGTGATGGCTTTTTTATTAAGCGTCGCCTGCGCCAGCAATGATATCAACGCGCCTTCGAGTTCGCGAATATTGGTGGTGATTTTTTCCGCAATATAGTACACCACTTTATCGTCAAGTTGCATGCCATTGTGGTAGATTTTATTTTGCAGGATAGCTATGCGCGTTTCCACATCCGGCATTTGCAGTTCTGCCGAAAGTCCCCATTTGAAGCGCGACAGCAGGCGTTGTTCCAATCCCTGCAATTCTACCGGCGGCTTGTCTGATGTTAGTATCAGCTGTTTTCCCGACTGGTGAAGATGATTGAAGATATGGAAAAAGGCGTTTTGTGTTCCTTCTTTTCCTGCAAATTCTTGCACGTCGTCCAAAATCAACACATCAATCATTTGGTAAAAGTGCAGGAAATCGTTTAATTTATTTTTTACCGTCACCGCATCTACATATTGTGTCTGGAAACGGTTGGCGCTAACATATAGCACAATTTTTTCGGGAAAACGTTCCTTTACGGCAATACCAATGGCTTGCGCCAAATGAGTTTTTCCCAATCCCGAACCGCCGTATATGAATAAAGGATTAAACGCCGTGCCGCCCGGTTTTTCGGCAATGGTAACGCCTGCCGAGCGCGCCAGGCGGTTGCATTCGCCTTCTATGAAATTCGAAAATGAGTATTCGGGATTCAATTGCGGGTCGATTTGCAGTTGCTTCAGTCCGGGAATAATAAACGGATTCGGAATAGGTTTTTCCGTATTGGTCGGGTAGGGGATAGGTTTGTTTTTCAGCCGCGCATGTCCCTGTGGCGGATAAATAACCGAATCCTCGTTTGCCACCACTTGTACGCTGTATTCCAATTGCACATTTGGTCCCAATTCTTTTCGAAGCGTTTTACTGATTAAATCAATAAAATGTTCTTCGATGTATTCGTACACGAACGAACTGGATACTTCAATGGTGAAAACATTGTCTTTTAATTTTAGCGGAACAATAGGTTCGAACCATGTTTTAAAACTTGATTGGGGAATGATGTCGCGTATCACTGCCAAGCAGTTATTCCAAACTTGTTGAGGATTTTCAGTTGGTGGCATATTCATAAAAAATCTAGTAGGTTTAGAAAAAGTAAGACATTATATTTTGAGAGGACAAAATTGAAAAAAAAAATCTAATAAAAAAATTTTTTTTGCATTGCATTTTTGAAATTTTTTACAATATCTTATTTTTCAATTATAAAAAAAATACGGTTTTTAAAAAATTAACATTTATATCTTATTTTGTGGTAGAAAAAAAATTAAAATAAGGACAGCCGCACATATTTTTTCGGATTTTTTTGCAGGTCTTTAATCAATTCATCGAGGCTGTTCAAGGTAGCGGATAAGTTGCGATACAAGGTATCGTTTTGTAGTAGCTGCCCTACGGTTCCGCTGGTGTCGCCGGCTTGCGCCAGTACTACGTTCAAGCGGTCAATGGTTGCCTTTATATCGAGCCGGCGGAGCGTGTCGGAAAATTGCGAGAAATTAGCGGCTATCGTATGTATGTTTTCGCTGTTGTTGCGCAAAGTGGATGAAAAAGCGTCAAGATTTTCCAGCGTATTATTCAGATGCCCGTTTTTTGCGCCAAGCGTTCCGGTGATTTGTTCGATATGCTGTAAACTATTCCGCAAACTGCTCGCGCTTGCTTCCAGGTTTTTTTGTGTTTCGTCGGTCAATATATTATTTACGGCGGTTATAGTGGTATTCAGGTTGGCGAGCAGTAATTCCGCCTGTTCTTTCAATGGCATTAGCGAACTTAGCATGTCCGGTGCAATGTTTGACGGCAGGTGGCTTCCCGGAGCGGCTATGGCGGGACTGTCGCCGGTTAAAATGCGGATACCGTTTCCGCTCATCAATCCGGTTGAAAAAATTTCCGCTACAGAATTATTGGGAATATGATAGGTCTTCTTAATTTGTATGGATACCAGAAATTGTTGCTTGCCTTCTTCGTATGTTATATCGGAAATAGCGCCTATTTTCAAGCCTTTCAGGAATACCGGCGAAGAAGCCGACAAGCCGTCCACACTTTCGTAGTTTACATAATAGGTCGCATGGGTGTTGAAAATATCTTTGCCTTTAAGAAAATTGAACAGCCAGTACATACCTATTATAATTACGACTGCATAGATTCCTATTTTAATTTCTTTTTTAATTTGCATAGCTGGTTATTTTGTTGGTTTAATTATTTTGTTGTCTTGAATGGCGACCACGAAAGCGCGCGGATATTCTTTATGCAACTTGTTGCATACGGTTTGCGCTTGTTCTTCCGTTTCGTAATTGCCGACGGTATATTTGAACAATTGTTCATCCGGAAAGCACCGGATATTTTCCAGTCCGGAAAACTCTGGGGCATTCACCGGTCGCCGCACGGACAGGACAAAAACTTGTACCGCATAAGTTATGGGCGATTTCGACGTGGTGGCGAATGTAGTTTTCGTACCGGTTGCGGGGGGCGGCGTTGCTGTTTCCGCCCGGTTGTTATTGGTTGTTCCGGTAGCAGCCGCCGTTTTTTCAGCCGTTGCGTTCACGGTATTTTCCGTACCCGGTTTGTGTTTCCGTTCGTAGTATGCTTTATAATTGGAGAATGCCGTAGCAATACATTTGGCAATGCTTTCCCGTGTTTTTTCTTTCTTTAACAAGTCTTCTTCATCGGGATTGGAAAGAAACCCGACTTCTATCAATACGCTGGGCATGGCGGTACGCCATATTACCAGCAGCGGTTGTTGTTTAATGCCCCGATTCTTTTTTACCGGCGAACCTTTTTCCATTTCGTCTTGCACCATAGAGGCAAACATTAAGCTCTGGTCGAAATAGGAATTTTGCATGAGCGAGAAAATGATAAATGATTCTGGCGAATTTGGGTCGTAGCCTTCGTATTTAGTGGCATAATCTTTTTCGTAACTGATTACGGCATTTTCCCGCTTTGCCACTTCCATATTCCGGTCTGACTGGTCCATCCCCAAGATATACGTTTCAAATCCGCCGGTTGAGGTATTCCGCCGGTTCAGTACGCTATTGGCATGGATGGAAATAAAAAAATCCGCATTGTTCCGGTTGGCGATATTGGTGCGTTCCGTCAGTTCAACGAAGACGTCGGCGTCGCGCGTATAAATGGTTTCGACGTCGGGATGGGCTTCGTTGATAAATGCGCCTACTTTCAACGCTATATCCAGCACCACATTTTTTTCTTTCAGTTGCTTTCCTATCACGCCCGGATCTACGCCGCCATGCCCGGCGTCAATAACTACTTTGCGGATTTGAATACCGCCGGCAGCGACTTGCGCCTGCAATACGCCTGCACCTGTTGCCGGTAGCAGGAAACAAAGGCATCGTAAAATATTTTTGAGATATAGCATCATCTTTTTGCCGGAATAGTTTAGTGAATAAAAAAAATCCACTAACTTTGCAACCTGTTTGCAAAAATAGCACATTATTTTGAATAATCATCATTGAAGACAGTATATTCATATTTTTTTGTTATTTTATTTTTGCTACCTTTCCCGGTTAGCGGCTTTTATGATTATGCCTGCGACACGATAGCTCCAACGCAGGACACGCTGCTATCCGATACCCTTTCTACGGTTGTCGATTCGTTGCCGCCGGTTGCCGATTCCCTTTCCAAAAAGGAAGGATCGCTGGGCGACCCGGTATTCAGCGATGCGAAAGATTCCATTGTCTATGATTTTACAGGGAAGGAACGGATGATTTATTACTATGGCGATGTAGCGGTAAAAAGCGGCGATACGGAAATAAAAGCCGATTACATGGCTTACAATTTTGAAACGCGTATTGTTTTTGCAGCGGGCAGGCAGGATTCCACCGGGAAATGGGTAGGCACTCCCGTGATGAAAGAAAGCGGGAAAGAGTATGCCATGCGAACGATGTATTATAATTTTTCATCGGGCAAGGCAAGGATAAATGAAGTCCTCACGCAGGAAGGCGACGCTTACCTGCATGGGACGGTCATTAAGAAAATGCCGGATAATGCTATCAATGTAGCGCACGGGAAATATACCGTTTGCGATGCGCCCCATCCGCATTTTTTCCTGAAACTGTCGCGTGCACGGATAACGCCGGAACCGAACAGCCAAACGGTTTTCGGTCCTGCCTATTTAGTTATCGAAGATGTGCCGACGCCCCTGTTCCTTCCTTTCGGGTTTATCCCGAAACGCAACGACCGGAGCGGCGGGTTTCTTTTTCCCTCTTTCGGCGAAGAAGCGGCGCGCGGGTTTTATGTAACCGGCATCGGCTGGTATTTTGTCTTCGGCGAATATTTCGATTTGGCGCTCACGGCAGATTATTTTACGTTGGGGACATACGGTTTTCAGGCGGTGTCGCGCTACAAAAAAATGTACAAATTTGACGGGTCTTTTAATTTGCAATGGCGGGAAAATGTATCGGGGCTGCAAGGCTCGTCCGATTACAGTTCGAGCCGTGAATTTTCTATCAACTGGCGGCATCAACAAGACCAGAAAGCCAATCCCAACATGTCGTTCGGCGCAAGCGTTTTGTTCATGACCTCCTCCTACCGGCAACACAACAGCCAGGCGAACCCGCAAATGGCGTTGCAATCAACGGCGAGTTCAAGTATCTCGTTCCGCAAATCATGGGAAGGCTCGCCGTTCAACCTTTCGATAAACCTGACGCACAGCCAGAATATGCAAGACAGTTCGTATGTCCTGACGTTGCCTAATTTTACTTTTACCATGAACACTATTTACCCGTTCAAGCGGAAGAACGCTACGGGAAAAGAGCGTTTTTACGAACGTTTTGCATTGGGCTATTCGACTACGTTCGACAATAAAATCCGGTTTAAAGAATCGGAATGGGGAAGTCCCGACTTTTGGAAAAAACTGGAGAATGGCATGAAACATAATTTCAATATCCAGCTCCCGTCGTTCAATGTATTAAACCATATCCAGCTTGCCCCCAGCGTTACTTACGGGATGACGATGTTTTTCCAGCATACCGCCAAGACGTATAACGATTCGACAAAAATGGTGGAAGATGTAAAAAGCAACGCTTTTTCAGCGCTTCATTTCAGCCATGACCTCAGTTTTGGTATTTCGGCAAGCACCCGCCTGTACGGCACTTTTATGTTCGGGCGTAACGCATTTATACAGGCTTTCCGCCACATGATATCGCCGAGCATCAGCGCATCGTTCCGTCCCGATTTGGTTACGTGGGGCTGGAACAGGGGATATAAAACCTACCGGAGGGACAGTACCGATGTGGAATATTATTCCTATACCGGCGTTTACTCGCCAGCCGGCAGGGGACGTTCAGCGGGGCTCAGTTTCTCGCTGAGCAATAATCTTGAAATGAAAATACGTAATAAAAAAGATACAGCCAACGGCGGCTCCACCAAAGTGAAATTGATTGAAAACCTCAGCATGAGCAGCAGTTATAATTTTTTGGCGGATTCCATGAAACTTTCAAACATCAGCCTGTCGCTAAATACAAATATCGCCGGGAAAGTAGCCTTGAATGCCAATGCTTCTTTCGACCCGTATGCTGTGGACATCAATCGTGGCGGTCAGCGAACAGGCAAGTATGCCGTAAGCGCGGGGCAGGGACTTGCACGGTTGATAACTTTTGGTTTCTCTTTCGGCTACCAGTTCAAGGGCGGTGAAAACGGATTCAAGAATAATGCGCCATCGCTGGACGGTATCCCGCATTATCATCCCGAAACTGGCGAATACCTCTATACCGAATACCAGTTCTACCAGGACTTCAAAGCGCCCTGGTCGCTGGGGTTTAACTATTCGTTTAACTATAATACCAGCTACACGCAAAACAGTGTTTCGGGCATAGGAATAAAACAGGATAATTACATACAGTCGCTGGGATTGAACGGGCAGGTGAAATTGACGGAAGCGATGAACGTATCGGTAGCTTCGGGGTTTGATTTCAAAAACCTGAAATTGACGGTAACCACCTTTAATATCCATTATGATTTGCACTGTTTTGAATTTGCCGTTTCCTGGACGCCTTTCGGAAGTTACCGGAGCTGGAATTTTCATTTCAACGCCAAATCGTCCATGTTAGCCGATTTGCTGAAATACGAGAAGCACGCCAGCTATGTATATTGATACCATAAAATCATGAGCAAACGCCCGCTATTATTATTGTTACTCTTGGTTGCCACGCCCGCCTTAGCGCATTGCGCGCCGCAGGATACGGCGGCGGTGGCGAAGCCGGCGTTACCGCTTTATTTCATGCCGCTTTACCGTAGCATGATTACAAAACCGGTTCAATTAAACTTTCCCATTGACCCTTTACTTGCAAACGATGCGCATAACGATGCGCTTTCGCAACGCAACCTGCTTTCCGTCCGCAGTATGGAACAGCAAATAATCGGAAGGTTGAGGGAAGAACGCCGGCTAATGCAAATAAATGCCGGCGTCGCTGCAGCGGTGGGCATTTTCTTTTGGGGTGCGCTGGTAGAAGAAAATGTGCGGGGCTACATCAATTACCGGAATGAACAGCGCAACCAGCCGCCGCCGCCGCCAGCCACGCCGCCGCGCCCGCCGGAACCGCGAAGACCGTAGGAATTTCAGGATTTACGGATTTACAGATTTACAGATTGGGCTGGCGCAGGCTAATGTGAAGATGTGGAGATGTGAAGAGTTGGCCGGCGCGGCAGCCACTTTCAACTATCAACTTTCAAACTGCGCCGTTCACCGCACCAGTCAAATCTTCACATCAGCCCGCCGCGCAGCCCAATTAGTCACATTAGCACATTAGCCCGCGCAGTTGAAAGTTGAAAGTTAAGAGTTAAAAGTTGCCGGCGCCAGCCAACTCTCAACTTTCAACTTTCAACTAAACAAAGCGCCCTTAGTAGCCACAAAGGAAATATACGCACCCCATACCCTTATTCCCTTATTATGCCGGCGGCATTTGGCGACAGGACGCCACAGCCGCCGCAAGGTCGCGAAGATAACTGGTATGGATTAATCAATGTTCGCGTTTTGCATCGCAATAAGGGAATAAGGGGGGGTTTTTACTGTCGTTTCTGCTACTGAGGGAGCTTTTTTTAGTTGAAAGTTGAAAGTTGAAAGTTGGGTGCTAAAAGAACAGCCGGTGCAGCAATGCGCCGGCGGTTTTTTTTAAAATCTTTAAATCTTTAAATTTTGAAATCTTTAAATACCGTTGAAAAAAGGGCAAGCCAGCCCGTCTTGTAGCCCGGCGGTATTGGTTGGTTGAATCTGCTACCAAATGCTATTGGTTATTTTAATAAAATTGAATACCTTTGCAACATCAATTTTTTACCTTTAATAAATGAATCCTCTTTTTATCTTATTGACTATTGTCGCTTATTTTGCCGCCCTGTTCGGCATTTCGTGGCTTACGAGCCGCAAAGCCGATAACCAAAGTTTCTTTGTCGGCAATCGAAAATCTTCGTGGTATGTAGTCGCTTTTGCGATGATTGGCTCGGCGATATCGGGCGTAACGTTCGTGTCGGTGCCGGGCATGGTGGCGGGCAACAGTTTTGCCTACCTGCAAATGGCGTTAGGTTTTGTTGCCGGGCAATTTATTATTGCCTTTGTGCTCATCCCGCTGTTCTATAAAATGAACTTAACGTCGATTTATGAATACCTGTCCAACCGTTTCGGGATAGCGTCCTACAAAACGGGGGCATGGTTTTTCTTTATCTCCAAAATGCTGGGGGCGGCGGTGCGCCTGTATCTGGTATGTTTCGTGCTGCAATCGCTGGTGTTCGAGCCTTTCCACCTGCCGTTCCTGCTGAATGTGGCGGTATCTATGGCTTTGACGTGGTTATATACTTACAGGGGCGGCGTGAAAACGCTGATATGGACGGACTCGTTCAAGACCTTGTGCCTGATTGTATCGGTGGTGATGTGTATTTATTATATCGCATCCGGGCTGGGCTTCAATTTCGGCGAAATGTGGGCGGCTATCAATGCGCATGACTATTCGCAGATTTTCTTCTTTGATGATATCAACGATAAACGGTATTTCTTCAAACAGTTCCTCGCAGGCGCATTCACGGTGATTGCCATGACTGGCCTTGACCAGGACTTTATGCAAAAGCACTTGAGTTGCAAAAACCCGAAAGACTCGCAGAAAAATATTATCACCAGCGGACTGCTGCAATTCGGGGTCATCTACCTGTTTTTGTTGCTGGGCGTACTGTTATATATATTTGCGGCAAGTAACCACGTGGCTGTTCCCGAGCAGAGCGACGACCTGTTCCCGTTACTGGCTACGGGCAGTTATTTCCCGGTGGTGGTCGGCGTCCTGTTTATCGTTGGGCTGATTGCGGCGGCATATGCGGCGGCGGGTTCGGCGCTGACTTCGCTGACGACCTCGTTTACGGTGGATATACTCCAAAGCGCCAAACAGGGAACGGAAGCGCAAATAGCCAGCCGGCGGAAAAAAGTACACGTCGGCATGGCAGTGTTGATGGGCATCGTGATAGTGGTGATAAACCTGTTGAATAATACGTCGGTCATCAATGCCGTGTATGTGCTGGCAAGCTATACGTATGGTCCGATACTCGGGATGTTTGCCTTCGGCATATTTACCAAATGGACGGTAAAAGATAAATACCTGCCTTTGGTTGCCCTGCTTTCGCCGGCGCTCTGCCTGCTCATCGACCTGAACTCCGAAACATGGCTCAACGGTTATAAATTCAGTTACGAACTGCTCATTATGAATGCCGCCTTTACGTTCATCGGGCTACTGTGCCTGATAAAAAGCCAGAAGTCATAATTCATAATTTGTAAGTCGTATGCAACAGAAAATAGATAAGACCATCAGTGATAAAATAAGTTTTATTGCTTTTATCATACCTGAATTTGCGGATGCTTACAAAATGAACATTCAGGAAGCATACAAATATTTGAAGAAGTATGGGGGACTGCAATTCCTTCATGAACATTGGTGGGCATTGCATACCGATAATCCGTTTTGGACGGTGAGGGATTTATACGATGTTTGTTATGAAAATGGGGGGCAACGGTAATGCAGGTTTATCATGGAAGCTATACGGAAATTATACGGATTGACCTGATCAAAAGTTTATCCAATAAA
>JAITKG010000004.1 GCA_031278495.1 Prevotellaceae bacterium
AAAAAAAAGTTAAGTATTAAACACTGGGCGTTCCCTAATTGCCGTGCCGGTTTTTAATTGAAAATTGAAAGTTAAAAGTTGAAAGTTACGGCAGGCGCACCGGCGTCAGCCATTTTCAATTTTCAACTTTTAACTTTCAACTGATAACTGTTGGGGAAACTTTTTACACTATGTCTTTTTCATAAAACCCGGTTGGGAGACTTTCTGACCATGTCATTTTTTTATAAAAACAGTTTGAGAGACTTTCTACACTATGTCTTTTTTCATAAAATCCGGTTGGGCGGCTTTCTGCATTTTTCCACCTTCCGCTTTACGATTAAATCACTACCTTTGTTCAAAAAAAATATATGTCAAAACCGATTATTCTTGTTACCGGCGGCACGGGCTACATTGGCTCGCATACCGCAGTTGAATTACAGCAGGCGGGGTTTGAAGCCGTCATCATCGATAATTTGTCGAACTCCACAGCGGACGTTGTGGAAGGTATCAGGCGGATTACCGGCGTCCGTCCGCATTTTGAGCAGGCGGATTGCTGTTGCAGGAATGCTGTGGCGGCTGTTTTTGACAGGTATCCCGGCATTACGGCGGTCATTCATTTTGCGGCGTCCAAGGCGGTGGGCGAAAGTGTGGAAAAGCCTTTGTTATATTACCGCAATAATTTAGTATCGCTGCTCAATGTCGTGGAAGAGATGATAGCGCATGGCGTTTTCCAGATAGTGTTTTCTTCATCGTGCACGGTTTACGGACAGCCCGCCGTGTTGCCGGTTACGGAAGACGCACCCGTCCAGCCGGCAATGTCGCCCTATGGGAATACGAAACAGATTTGTGAAGAGATTTTGCGGGATACCGCTGCTTCCAGCGCCTTGCAGGGCGTTTTGTTGCGTTACTTTAATCCGGTAGGCGCTCATCCGTCGGCTGAGATAGGGGAGTTGCCGGTGGGCGTGCCGCAAAATCTGGTGCCGTTCATTACGCAGGTGGCGGCGGGCGTCCGGAAGGAATTAAGCGTTTTCGGTAATGATTACCACACGCCCGACGGCAGTTGTATCCGCGATTACATCAATGTGGTGGATTTGGCGCGTGCGCATGTGCAGGCGGTCAATTACCTGTTGGACGGGAAAAATAAAACGGCGATGGAAGCCTTTAATATCGGCACGGGCAAAGGATTGTCGGTGCTGGAACTGATAGCCGCTTTTCAAAAAGCGACGGGAATAAAATTACCTTACAGGATTACCTGCCGCCGTGCCGGCGATATTGAACAGGTGTGGGCAAATCCCGGAAAAGCGCATACCCTGCTGGGTTGGCATGCGCAGGAATCTATTGAAGACACCCTCCGTTCTGCATGGAAATGGGAGTTGAAAGTGAGGAGAGGGGAGGAGAGAGGTGAACGTTGAGCGTGGAAAGTTGGCTGGCGCGCCAGCGCTAACCACTAACCGTTAACCACTAATTCCTCCTGCGCCAGCCTGAATCTGTAAATCCGTAAATCTGTACATCCTGTTTACGGTTTTCCGCCGTATTTCCGCACTAACCGCCCGACATTGCGTGCCAGTAGTAAATCAATGATAATACATACAAGTATTCCTCCGGTGAGTATTATCCAGTCTTTACAAAACTTGCCGGCGATGAGGACGCTTCCGGCGATAAGGACATATCCCGCCAGCATGATGCGTACAGTTCTTGCATGCGTGCGCATCACGTGCAGCAGTACATGATGCAAGTGTTGCTTGTCGGGAAGGAAAGGCGATTTCCCCTGTTTTATCCGCAGGATAAATATACGGGTGGTATCGAAAAGCGGTAACAGTACCACCGCCATTCCGGCGCTGAATACCGCAGGAAATTTATAGGGTACATCTTCCGGCAATTTACCGTTTTCGGAGATAAAAAACAGGGCGCTTGTCGACAGGATAAACCCGACCATCAGCGAACCCGTGTCGCCCATAAAAATAGAAGCCGGTTGCCAGTTATAATATAAGAATCCGATAAGGGCGCCAATGATACAGGCCATCCGCAGGGTTTCCGTTTTGTAGCCTGCAAAATAGAACCAGAAAGCAAGGAACGAAAAAGCGAGGATAGCTATGCCGGCTGCCAGCCCGTCGATACCGTCAATTAAATTAAATGCGTTGGTGATAAAAATAATGAATAATATGCTGAGCGCATGCCCCAAAAGCGCCGGTATTTCATATATGCCAAACAAACCGTAAAACGAGTTAATGTATATATCACCGGCTATTACCACTATGGCTGCTGCGATTATTTGTACAAATAATTTATATAGCGGGCGCAAAGGATCCATGTCATCGCGGATGCCGGTAAAAAATATCAGCGCAATAGCAGCCAGTTCAAACCGGCGGTCGGCAACGCTTTCGATGGGTATCCACAGTAGCATGGCAAACAGGAATGCGACACAAATGATAATTCCTCCCATTGACGGCACAAATCCCCTGTGGATTCTCCGGTGGCCGCCTTCGTCGAGGATTTGCCTGCGGCGCAGGAACCGCGCCAGTAACGGCATCAATAGAAAGCTGCATAACATGGCGGTAATACAGGCATAGAAAAAGGTACTCATACACTATTTTTTTTGGTAAAAATAAGAAAAAATCGTTATATTTTTTTAGTTAAATGATATTTTATATTTTCCGATTGCATAAAATCTATAAAATCCGGCGTCAGCGCCACACGGAACGAGCGTGACCATAATGCGACTGTCAGGCGGTTTTTTTGTTCCGTCAATTTCAGTTGCAATGTTATATGCCCTTGGTTTTTTGAAATCATTTCCGTTAACCGTTGCGTAAAGGAGGCGGACAGTTCTTCTACGGGCAAAACAAGTTGGATGGATTGCACCAGTTCGTCGCACACGTGTGCGAGGTTGTGGATAGAACGTATTTTAAGTTCCCATTCTTCAGGCCGCTTGTCGTCCCTTCCCCGGAAGCGTTTTTGTAGCTGGCAGCGCAAGAGTAATACCTGCTCCGGTTTTATGTATTTGGAGAAGTTGTCGTAATCCTGCCCGAATAGCGGCATCTCCATGGCGTCGGTATAATCTTCCATTGCAAAGCGCATATAAGGCTTTTCCGTTCTTTTTGATTTTGCTTCGTCCGCTTTGGTTACAATGCCTGCCAGCAGGATTGTTTGTCTCTGGAGTTTCCCGTCTCTGTCGTTTGACGCTTTACTTAATAAATCCGGAATGTCTTGCAGGGTATAGTTGGTAAAATTCCGTATGGCGAAGTCATGAACATCCAGGGGGTGCGCCGACAGGTAGATGCCTATCAATTCTTTTTCTTTTTTCAAGGTTTCGGTAGCGATCCATTCTTTCACGTCGGTGGGGATTTTTGGTTTCTGTATCGCCACGTCATAACTGCCGCCGAATAATGAATGCGTGTTTTGCTGTTTATCGGCTTGCCATCTGGAAGCGTAGCGCAGCAGGTTCTCCAGGAAGATTTCATTTTGTGCATTGGGCGACAGGAATTGATAGCGTTTGATTTCTTTAAATTCATCAAATGCGCCGCCCAATACCAATGCTTCCATCGTCCGGCGGTTTATGGTAGCCAGTGGTATGCGTTCCACAAAATCGAATATGTTTTTGAAGTGTCCGTGCTGTTGCCGTTCGTTTACGATGGCGCCAATGGCGGCTGTTCCCACATTTTTAATGGCAGCCATGCTGAAACGGATATTTCCCGCTTCATTGACGGTAAAGTACCGGTTACTTTCGTTGATTGCCGGTCCCAGCACGGCGATGCCCATCCGCCGGCATTCGTTCATCAGTTTGGTGATTTCGTCGATATTGTCCAGGTTGCAGCTAAGCACGGCAGCCATGTATTCCGCCGGATAGTTGGCTTTCAGGTAGGCGGTCTGGTATCCCAGTAAGGCGTAGCAGGTGGAGTGCGATTTGTTGAAAGCATATTCGGCAAACGATTCCCAGTCGCTCCAGATTTTAGTGCAAATTTCTTCGGAGTGTCCGTTTTTTATTGCGCCGGCAATAAAATCGTTTTTCATTTTTGCCAGCGTCTTTTTTTGCTTTTTCCCCATGGCTTTGCGCAGGGTGTCGGCTTGCCCGCCGGTGAATCCTGCCAGTTTTTGCGACAGCAACATGACCTGTTCCTGATACACGGTGATGCCATATGTGTCGCTCAAAAATTCTTCCATCTCGGGCAGGTCGTATTCTATTTTTTCGCGTCCATGCTTGCGTTCGACAAAGTTGGGGATATAATTCATCGGGCCGGGTCGGTAGAGCGCGTTCATGGCAATCAGGTCTTCAAAACGCGTAGGCTCGAGTTCCTGCAACCATTTCCTCATGCCGTCCGATTCGAACTGGAACGTGGCGACGGTATTCCCGCGACTGAACAGTTCATACGTTTTCTTATCATCCAGCGAAATGGCGCCCAAATCAATGTCAATGCCGCGTGTTGATTTGATGTTTTCAATGGCGTCGCGCAGAATGGACAGGGTTTTTAACCCGAGGAAATCCATTTTCAGCATGCCCACTTCTTCGATGCACGAGCCTTCGTACTGCGACACCCACATATCTTCGCCGGTGTCTTTGTCTTTGGCGGAGGAAATAGGAATGTGTTCCATTAAATTATTCCGCCCGATGATAATGGCACAGGCATGCACGCCGGTGTTGCGGATAGAGCCTTCGAGTTGTTTGGCAAACTTGAATGTGTCTTGCAGCAGCGGGTCTTCCGATTGCATTTCCTGTTTAAGTTCGGGGATATGGTCAAGGCAATTTTTCAAGTTAATCGGCAAGCCCTGTTCTTCTTTTTCTTCATTGCCGTCTTCATCTTTTTTTACGACGGTTTCTTTTTTGTCCCAACGCATGGGTATCAATTTTGCCAGTTTATCCGATTTATCCAGCGGCAATTTTTGCACGCGCGCCACATCGCGGATAGCCGATTTGGTCGCCATTGTGCCGAAAGTGATGACATGCGATACATGGTCTTTCCCGTATTTCTCTTCCACATATTTTAATACTTTTGCGCGTCCGTCGTCGTCAAAATCAATGTCAATATCGGGCAGGGAAATGCGGTCGGGATTAAGGAAACGCTCAAACAGCAAATTATATTTCAACGGGTCAATATCGGTAATCTGCAAACAATATGCCACCACCGAACCGGCCGCCGAACCGCGTCCGGGACCCACCCACACATCCATTGCACGCGCTGCGGCGATAAAATCCTGCACAATCAAAAAATAATCGGGATAGCCCATTTTTTTTATCGTCGCCAGTTCAAAATCAATCCGCTCTTTTATTGCCTCCGTGATTTCTTGATAGCGTTTAGCAGCGCCTTCACAGGTCAGGTGCCGCAGGTATTCGTTGGAGTCCGTGAAGTTTCCGGGAATAGGAAAATACGGCATGATCGGTTGGTTGTTGATGCTGTAACGTTCTACCTTTTCTGCTATTTCCAGCGTATTGCTTAGCGCTTCGGGGAGATCGTGGAAGAGTTGCGCCATTTCCGCCTGTGTTTTCATCCACTCCTGTTTGGTGTAGCGCATGCGCTTTGTGTCATTGAGGTCGGCGCCGGTATTCAAGCAAATTAAGCGGTCGTGCGCTTCGGCGTCGTCGGCATTTTCAAAGTGCACGTCATTGGTCGCAATAATTTTAATCCGGTATTTTTGTGCGAATGCCAGGATATGTTCCGCTACGGCTTTTTGCATCGGGTAGACCTGCTGGTCGGCAAGGGGGTCTTGCGTTTCGTGGCGTTGCAGTTCGAGGTAATAATCATCGCCGAATAAATTTTTATACCATACAACGGTTTTTTCCGCTTCTTCCAAATTCCCGTGCAGGATAGCGCGCGGTACTTCGCCTGCCAGGCAAGCCGAACAGGCTATCAACCCCTCGTGGTATTTTTCCAGCAGTTCGTGGTCGATGCGCGGCTTATAATAAAAGCCTTCGATATAAGCATAGGAAACCAGTTTTACCAAATTATGGTAGCCGGTTTTATTTTTGGCTAATAAAATAAGGTGGTTACTGCTTTGGTCTTCTTTGCCGCGCCGCGAAAAACGGCCTTCGGGCGATACATATACTTCGCATCCGACAATCGGTTTTATTTCCGGGAATTTTTTTTCCGCTACGTCCAAAAAATCTTTTACGCCAAACATATTTCCATGATCGGTAATGGCTAACGCCGATTGCCCGTCGCCTTTGGCTTTCCTGAACAGCCCGCCAACTGTGGACATCCCGTCTAAAATAGAGTATTGTGTGTGGACATGTAAGTGTACAAATTGTGACATAAATTAAGATGGAAATATAGAAATTAAAGAATAATTTTCCCTTTTGCAAAGATACGATAAATAGCGTTCAAAAAAAAGGCTTTGATTTCTTCATGGGCGGATTTACAGATTTAGCCGGCGCCATTGCGTTTGCCGCGATTTGCGATTTTCGACTTTATTTAACGGCACAATTTATCAATAAACAATATGCCGCGCGTGTGGTCATATTCGTGCTGGAAAATCACTGCCGTGAAAGTGTCCTGCCGGCTGTAGCCTTCCAGCCGTTCGCGGAAAAATTCGCCTTTCTCGTTAAAGTATTCCACTTCCACCCATGGATAGCGGGTAGAATTACCGCTGGCGCCGGGAATAGACAAGCACCCGTCGCGCACGAAGCACACCGTTGTATCCGGATGGTTGGTTATTTTCGGATTGATCGCTACCATGACCGGCGCGCCCGGCAAATCAAGCCGCATAAACAGGAAAATATTTTTCAACAGTCCTACTTGCGGCGCAGCAATACCCACGCCGTTTTCTGCGGACAAGGTTGTTTTTAAGCGTGCAATCAACAGTGCCAGCGTGGTGTCATTGGCAAAATTTCCGATATCGCTGCAAGGAGTCCGGAGGATAATGGAATCTTGCGTATTGGTTATTTTCAGCACCCTGAAAGGCGTTTGAGCGCTTCCTTGCCGTATCAGTGCTTCTTCCTCTCCGGAAAATACCGCCGGGCGGTTGCAGGAAAGCAGCATTGCGCCCATAACGGTGCATAACAGTAGTAATAATTTTTTCATGGCTGGAAAATTTAACCGTTGCAAGTTACAAAAAAATACGGTAGTGATTTCAAAGATTTCATAATTTCACAATTTAAAGATTTAAAAAGAACCGCCGGCACGTTTCCGTACCGGCAGTCCTTTTGTTGAATTAAGATTTAGCCGCGTCAGCCACATCTCCACATTAGCTGCCGCGCCAGCCACATTTCCACATTTTCACATCATCACATCTGCTGGCGCAGCCCAACTCTTAGTTCATAACTCTTCTTGCGCGGCTAACGATTAACGGCTAACGGTTAACGGTTAGTGCTGCCACATCATCACATTAGCACATTAGTCACATTAGCATACTAGTCAGCATCCCGTCAGGGATGAGCGTTCGGTAGAAAACGGCAAGAAAATAGCCCTGTGCATCCTGTAGGGATGCATCCCTACGGGATGCAATGACCCATTTGTTACATGTTTTTCTGTCATAATCATTGTTGTTTAAAACTTTTTAAAATAATTCTTACCGCTTTGTCTCACCGCCCCCAAAGAACGGGGGGGCGGCGGTACAAAGCGGTAAAATTCAAACGGACTACTCATCCCTGACACAGCGTACGGAGAAGCCGTAGGAGCGATTGAGGTTGTAGCGGCCGACGGGGGCCATGCTGTAATAGAAGTCCCGGCTCCATGCGTCCGCCGAACTGCTGGCGGAGGAGCTCCAAAAGTAGGCGCTGCTGCCCCGACCGTTGAAGTACGAACCAGTGTTGGCGCGGCCGCCAGCCGGGAGGACGCGGAAACCATAATTATCCGTACCTGAATTAGTAGCATGATAATACCAGTTCGCTTTCGCATCATCTACGCACGTCGAACTACCACACGTACACGACGACTTCGCACGGGAACCGGCATTAGTACCATACTGATTAGTATCTGACGCATTCTGATGCTCCGTCCCGCCGCCGCTCTCCATTCCATCTAAAATGACTCCCCATTCAAAATCCGTCGGCACATGCCAGTTCTCCGGACAAATACCACGACCGCCCGAACCACTCCCAGTAGCAGTACGCCCCCAATTCAGTTTACAATTGTCGGTGTTTGCAGCGCCGGTACAATAGGTAGTAATGTCATCCGTCGCTGCCCAATTACCTTTGCCGTTAAACGACATTGCCGTTTCCCACGAATACAACGCGCCCCAAACATCACAACTTGCTATTGAAGATGTAGTCGCACCATCCGCGCCCGGACACCAAAAATGACCGATTAAATTCAAATCTCGACCGATAGTGGTAGTTGGGGATGCACTGCTTGTTTGATGGGTCAAATCTTTCTGGTAATTCAAATTCTGCGCCATCACCCAGCGGCCGCCTATCTTCACTACCGCATAATTCTTGTTGTCCCGGCTATCGGTTAAGGTTACATACGTACTGCCACTGTAATCTTCGGGAAAACTTGCAAACGTCTCCAGTACCGCCGGCTGGGTAAAGGTACAGCCGCCTTGCGGCTGGTTGACGCCTGCCACAGTTAACGTATACTGACCGTCCGAAAGACTCCACGAAGCATTACAGGTAGCATCACGGGCGTACCGCGTAAAGGTATACGTACCGACATCAGCATAATTGGACGCATCGTTACCGATTGAATAAGTCTCAGCAGTACCGGTCAGCGTGGCGCTGCTGGTACCGGAACGTCGCCACTGGTAGGTGATATTTCCGTCGCCGCCGGAAGCAGGGGTTGCATTAGCAACCGTTATGCCGGGGTTGGTTCCCCCACCCACAGTGCGGGAAGCAGTGGTAATGGCGCCGGCAGAAAAGTTAGTCC
>JAITKG010000018.1 GCA_031278495.1 Prevotellaceae bacterium
ACGAAAAACCTTTCCAAGAAGCCTCCTAATCCCCGAAGGGGAAATTACGGGACTCGGGGCATGGGTGCAAAAATAGACTTGCCGCACTTGCAGTAACCCTGCCCGCACCCGGAAATGGCTAGCCCCCTTCAATCCGTAAATCTGAAATACTCCCATTCCTCCTGCCACTCTGTCCATAATTTATGCGTGGCAGGATTTTTGCTTTTGACCTCATGTGTTACGAAAAAATAAGTAATTATGAACGACCATCAAGAACTGAACAAAAACGAAGAACAATCATCTTTTAACGACATTCAACAGGAAACAAATCCCGCAACGGAAACACCGGAAACAACAGAACCGGCAGGCAAAGATGCCAAAACTGCCGATGACGAACCGGCAATAGAGGAAAAATTGGCAGAAGCCGAAGACAATTATTTGCGGCTGGCGGCAGAATTTGATAATTACCGTAAACGTATGGCAAAAGAACGGCTGGAATTATTGTCCACTGCCGGCAGCGACGTCATCGCCGGCTTGCTGCCCGTGCTCGACGACTTTGAACGTGCATTGAATGCCCTGCAACCGGTGGCGTCGCCCGAAACGGAAGGCGTCCAATTGATTTATGACAAACTGTACAGTTATCTTCAAAGCAAAGGGCTGCAACGGATAGAAGCCCTCGGCGCTACGATGGATACCGACTGCCACGAAGCAGTGGCAAATATTCCCGCTCCCACGCCCGGTCAGAAAGGAAAAGTCATTGATGAAGTGCAGCGCGGCTATACACTGAACGGGAAAATTATCCGCTACGCCAAAGTAGTGGTGGGAAATTGAGAATTAAGAATTAGAAATTAAGAATTGGCCGCGCCGGCAATTAGAAATTAGAAATCGGAAACATGCGCGATTATTACGAAATATTAGAAGTGGCGAAGACCGCCACCGCAGAGGAAATCAAGAAAGCCTACCGGAAAAAGGCGATACAGTACCACCCCGATAAAAATCCGGGCAATAAAGAGGCGGAAGAACGCTTCAAAGAAGCTGCCGAAGCTTACGACGTGCTGAGCGACCCGGCTAAACGCTCCCGCTACGACCAGTTCGGTCATGCAGGCGTGGGCGGCGCAGGCAATGGCGGCTATGGCGGCGGGTTCTCGTCGATGGAAGATATTTTCTCGCACTTCGGCGATTTGTTCGAATCGTTCGGCATTGGCGGCAATTTCCGTAGCAATCCCTTTGGCGGACGCCGCCAACAGGCGGTTGCGCGCGGTTCTGATATCCGTATTCGCGTCAAACTGTCGTTGAAAGAAATTGCCCACGGCGTAGAGAAAAAAGTAAAATTAAATAAACTGGTTGCCTGCAGCGAATGCCACGGCAAAGGCGCAAAAGACAGCAACGCCTTTGCTACCTGCGCCACCTGCAAAGGCTCCGGCGTGGTGATGCGCGTTACCCAAACCATACTCGGCACGATGCAGCAGACAACCACCTGCCCTGCATGCCATGGCGACGGGAAAACAATTACCTCGCCCTGTCCAAAGTGCCACGGCGAAGGCACCATGCGCAAAGAAGAAGAAATCACTTTCAAAATCCCCGCCGGCGTGGAAGAAGGAATGCAACTGACGGTTTCGGGAAAAGGCAATGCGGCGCGGCGCGGCGGCGTCAACGGGAATCTATTAGTGGTGATTGAAGAAGAACCGCACGAAGAATTTCAACGCGACGCAAACGACTTGATTTACCAGTTGCCTGTTTCCATTGCGCAGGCCGCCATAGGCACGACATTAGAGATTCCGCTGGTCGAAGGGAAAGCCAAAATAAAAATAGAACCCGGCACGCAATCGGGACGCATATTGCGCTTGCGCGGCAAAGGGCTGCCCAGCCTCAACGGTTACGGCTCCGGCGATATGCTGGTACAGGTAATTGTTTGGATACCTAAAAAATTCACCAAAGAAGAACAAAAAATATTGGAAAAATTAGGCGAATCCGAAAACTTCAAACCGAAAAAAATGAAGCGTGAAGCGTAAAATAGAAGACAAATAAACCATATCAACATAACCAACACATCAAAAAAACATGTTTATATCTAAAATTGTTTCAATTTTAAATGCACAGCGCATTCCGGAACATGCCGGCGACGCTGAAATATCCTGTCTGCTAACCGGCGCCCGGCATTTACCCGCTATGGAGGGTTGCCTGTTTTTTGCTTTGAAAAACGCCGGCTACGATGGTCATAACTGCATTGAAGAACTGTACAACAAAGGCGTCCGGCACTTTGTGGTGCAATACATCCCGGAAAAAATGAAAGACAGGACGGACGCCTGTTTCCTGTTAGTGGAAAATACGCTGGAAGCTTTGCGGCAATTGGCGGCGGAACACCGGAAACAGTTCACGGTTCCCGTAGCAGGCATTGCCGGAGACAACGGGAATACCACCGTCAAAGAATGGCTGGCATACCTGCTGGCGGCAGACCGGAAAGTAGTGGAAAGCCCGAAAAGCTATTACCATCCCGCTGGCGTGCCGCTTGCCGTTTGGGAAATGCAGCCCGGCGACGGTATCGCTATCTTTGAAGCGGAACGCTCGAAACCCGGCGACATGCAACGCAACCGGGAAGTCATACAACCAACGGTAGGCGTCTTCACCGGCGTTGATGAGGTGTTCAACGGGCATTTTACTACTCGGGAACAAAAAATCGAAGAAGACATGCAACTCTTCACCGGCGTGAAAACACTTATCTATTGCGCCGACCACGCCGACATCCGGCAACAGGTAGCCAATCACCCGGCGCTGAAAGAAGTTCCGGCATTCACATGGGGAACGGCAAGGGGAAGTACGTTACGGCGGCAGGACACCGTCATACAAAACGGCAACGCTACGCTCACGGCAACCTACAAGAAAGAACAGCTCGCCATAACTATCCCGTTTACCGGTAAAGCCGCTATTGAAAATGCCATGCACTGCTGGGCGTTCATGCTGCTGATGAAGTATCCGCCAAAGGTGATTGCGAAACGCATGCAAACGCTGCCGGCAGTTGGCATACGAATGGAATTAAAAGAAGCTATCAACAACTGTTCGCTGATTAGCGACGGCTATCCTTCCGGTTTCCAGTCGTTGCAAATGGCGGTGGATTTTTTAAACCGGCAACAGCAACATGCGAAAAAAACGGTTATCCTGCTTGACTTTCCGCCCGGACGCGGATACGGCGAAAATGAATGGTACGCCGCTATTGCCCAATTGCTGGAGGCTAACAATGTTTCCCGCATCATTGGCATTGGGCAGGCGGTAGCACAACATGCCGGCGAGTTTACGATAGAAAAAAAATTCTTTCCCGACGCAGAATCGTTCCTGAACAACTTCCCGCTTTCCGGTTTCCATGATGAAACCATACTGCTGAAAGGCGTGCAAACAGCGGCATTCGAGAAAATCGGTAGCGCCCTGCAACAGAAAACTTACAAAACAAAACTGGAAATAAACTTGGACGCTATAGCGCATAATTTAGATTATTTCCGTTCAAAACTGACTCCCGGCGTGCGGTTGATGGCGATGGTCAAAGCTTTTTCATACGGCAGCGGAAGTATTGAAATTGCCGGTTTATTACAATCCCGGCAGGTTGATTACCTTGGCGTCGCCAGCATCGACGAAGGCGTGAAACTGCGCAAAGCCGGCATCCAAACGCCTGTTATGGTGATAAACCCCGAAGAACAACACTTCGGCAAAATGATAGCCTTCCAACTGGAACCTGAAATATACAACCTGCGTACATGGCGCGCCCTGCTCGAATACATCAACAGCCGGACATCGCCTGCGCCGCCCATGTCTGTGCACATCAAGCTGGATACCGGCATGCACCGGCTGGGATTTGAAGAAAATGACATGCCGCAATTATTGGAGGAACTGAAAAAAATCCGGCAAAACGGCGACGGGCAACCGGCTGTCCGCATTGCCTCTGTGTTCTCCCATCTGGCGGCAAGCGATAACCCGCAATTAGACCGCTTCACCCACCGGCAAATAGTTACTTTCAAACGCATGGCGCAGCAAGTGCAAGCGGCGTGCGGCTATCCTGTGTATCGCCATCTCTTAAATTCGGCGGGCATTTCGCGTTTCCCCGAAGCGCAATTCGACATGGTGCGACTGGGCATCGGGCTATACGGCATCGGCGCAAACGAAACCGAACAACAATGCCTGAAAAATATCAGCGTCCTGAAAACCGTGATTTCACAAATAAAACAACTCCCCGCCGGCGAAACCGTCGGCTATAACCGCAACCATAAAGTTACACGCGAAATGCGCATCGGCGTTATTCCCATTGGCTATGCCGACGGGCTGCCGCGCAAGTTCGGCAACGGGAAAGGAAGCGTGCAGGTAAACGAAAAACAGGCGCCGGTCATCGGAAACGTCTGCATGGACATGTGCATGATTGACCTCGCCGGTATTATGGCGCAAGAAAACGACGAAGTAATTATTTTCGGCGGCACGCAACCGGTTACCGATGTTGCAAAAGCCCTTGAAACTATTCCCTACGAAGTATTCACAAATATTTCGCAGCGCGTAAACCGGATTTACTATCAGGAATAATTTTTTACCTTTGTACAAAAAAGCCGCCCATGTTTGACTTCATCGTAACAATCGACAGGCAATTATTTTTATTCCTCAACGGGCTGCATTGTGCATGGCTGGATCCGGTGATGCTATTCGCCTCCGGCAAATGGTCATGGACGTTGCTGTATGCCGGGATGCTTTTTTTCTTTTTTTGGAAACGCCCATGGAAAGCCGGGTTACTGGCATTCCTTGCCGTAGCGCTCACTTTCGCCCTGACCGACCAGCTGGGCGGCGTCATCAAGCACGCTGTCCAACGCCCCCGCCCCTGTGTGGAATTTGAAGGATTGCTGTATTCGCTGGAAGCCTGCGGCGGACGCTTCGCCAGCTTCGTTTCCAACCATGCCGCCAACATGTTCGGCTCGGCAACCATTTCCGCCTTGATTTTCCGCAAAAAATACTACACTCTGGGCATTTACGCATGGGCGGCATTGGTGGCATACAGCCGCATCTACGTAGGAAAACACTACCCCTTAGATCTCTTGGGCGGCGCGCTGCTCGGAATAGCGCTCGGCTACCTCGTGTTCCTGTTATACAAAAAAATAATAAACGGTGCGCCAATGGGAAAAATTATATACACCCTTTTCTACTACCTGTATGCTATCGCTACGACGCCGGTGATTTTTTTCATCGCATTTCTGCTCCTGCTCCTGACCGCCCCCTTCGACCGCAACAGGAAAATCCTGCACTACTATTCCTATTTCTGGGGACTGCAATATTTCTGGATAGCTCCCTGGTGGCATCTCCGCATAAACGGGCTGGAAAATGTAATACCGGGGAAAAGATACATCATCATGGCAAACCACCAGTCGCTGCTTGATATTTGCCTGCTCTACAAAATCCCCCGACCGTTCAAATGGATTTCAAAAAAGGAAGTACTGCGGATGCCCTTTGTCGGCTGGGCGTTGTGGCTGCACCACGATGTACTGATTTCGCGCGACCGCGCAGGACTGAAAAAAATGCTGAAAGAAGCACAGGAATACCTGCGCCGGAATGTAAGCATCATCCTCTTTCCCGAAGGCACGCGCACCAAAGACGGGCAAATGCACGACTTCAAAGAAGGCGGCTTCCTGCTGGCGAAAACAACAAAAACGCCTATCCTGCCCGTCGTCCTTGACGGCACCTTCGACGTCCTGCAAAAAGACAGCTGGCTCTTGCGGCGCAAACAAACCTTTCATATAAATATCCTTCCCGAAATTTCCGAAGAAGAAGTAGCCGCCGCCGCCACCAAAGAAATGATGCACCGGATCCACCGCCTCATGTGCAACACCCACCAACAAATGGCGCCGGGGAAATATGGAATTAAAGATTTAAAAATTTAAAGATACGCACGGGACTGTAATTATACCACGCCTCCGGCGCTAAGCACATAGAAATTTAATGGGTATTTGCAAAAAAAATTTGCCGGTAAAAAATAAAGTAATATATTGCACCATTGAGCGCATGTTCTTTTCTATGAAAATTCAAAGTTGATAATATTATTGGCTTTTAATTCGGTTACTTGAAATCCACTAAATTCCAAACCACAGACAGCATAAACTTCATCAATCACGTTTCGTTTTTCTAAATTTGCGCGGAACACGGGAAACGGTCAACAGGGAATGGCGCGACAGTGTCGTCATTCCGACCGGAGCGCGCGAAGAATGAGCGCGCGTAGCGGAGGAATCTGCCCCAGAACGCAGGGCGGCGCAAATCGGCAAGTGCAAGTCGCAGCAGATTCCTCGACTCCGCTCCGCTTCGCTCGGAATGACGCGCGGCAGGCGAAGCCCCGTTTGCCGTGTGCCATGCAGCGCACTTTAGGCGGAAAACATGAAAGGCTACTTAAAACAGTACGCCAATCCCGCTCTAATTGAGCAAGAGAAAAACGCATGGACGATTAACCTGCAAGAAAAGTTTGGTAATTTTTGACACTAACGCTATACATACTCCGGTATATTCTACAAGACAATGCGTCAATGGCTGACGCCGTAGAAAAGGAAATGGCGTTAAATAATTTGTTTGCTTCCTGTGGAAGTAATTGCAGAAATGGTGTATGTTTTAAGCAAAGTGTACAAAATAGAACGAGAAACAATTACCCTATTGAGCTAAACGGGGAATACTATACGCACACCCGCGCGCTTACGCTTTGTTCCACCAGCTGGTAGTGTTGGTTGCGCAGATAAGGCTCAAATCCTGCTTCACGGATAGTATGCACCATACTCTTAACATCCATGCGTTCCTTAATGCCGACGGCTGCCAGCACATTTTCTTCCATCATAATAGAGCCTAAGTCGTTGGCGCCGGCATAAAGGCATATTTGCGCCGTATCGCGCCCCACCGTCAGCCATGACGCCTGAATGTTTTTTATATTGTTCAATACAATACGGCTAATAGCTACTGTACGGACATATTCTATTGGCGTAACCGGTTTCAGCGAATAATTTTTCGCTAATTTCGTTCCTTTTAACTGTACCGGCCAGCAAATGAAATTCAAAAAACCGGTAGCGTTTTTCGGTTTTTCGCTTTGCAGTTTTCTAATTTTTAGTAAATGTTGTACGCGTTCCCGCAAGGTTTCAATAAGCCCGAATAACATGGTTGCCGAAGTAGCAAGGCGTAAACGGTGCGCTTCGCGCATCACCTCAATCCAAGACTGGGCGTCGGGTTTGGCAGGGGAAACCTGCTTACGTACGCGGTCTATTAGAATTTCTGCACCTGCGCCCGGCAGGCTGTCTAATCCGGCGTCAATTAAGCGTTCCAACGTTTCGCGATAGGTCATTTTTTCCAATCGCGCAATGTGCGCCACTTCCGGCGGACCTAAAGCGTGTAATTTTAATGTGGGATAGCGTTTTTTCAGTTCACGGAACAGCGATTCGTAGAATTCCAACTTGAACGAAGGATGCAAGCCGCCCTGCAGCAACAACTGGTTGCCGCCAATGGCAAAAAGCGCTTCAATTTTTTCGCAGTATTCTTCTATCGCAGGAGTATAGTGTTTGTCGGTTTCATGCGGCTTGCAATGGAAATTGCAAAATAAACACCCCGATAGGCACACATTCGTATAATTTACATTCCGGTCGATTTGCCATCCTACCGTTTTACCCGGCACGTGTTTTTGACGGATAACAGAAGCCACCGCCATCAATTTATCGGTGGGCGCATGCTCGTAGATATGCACCGCTTCATCTTCGGTCAGCGGGTGCAATTGCAAGGCTTTAGAGAATATAGTATTTGTATCCATATGAAAAGCAAAAACCGTAAAACAAAAATCGTAGTCTTACGGTTTATTAGAGCCTTGCCGCTCGGGTTACCGGCTTATAATCCGAATCTCCGTGCGGCGGTTCATCCGGCGGCCTTCCGCCGTTCCATTAGTAGCTATCGGTTTCGTCAAACCATAGCCGATATAGCTCAAACGCTCAGGGTCAATACCGGCTTTCACCAAGTAATCAACTACCGATTTAGCGCGTAAGTTCGATAACCGCATATTGGCTTCTTCGGAACCGCGATTATCGGTATGCCCCGAAATCTCAATTTTCACCGTCGGTTGGCTGTCAAGCATTTTATACAATTGCTCCAATTCATATTTAGACGACGGCGTCGGTTGTGCAGAACCGAAATCGAAGAAAATATTGCGCAATGTTATCGTGCTGTTCACATCCAAATAGGCTAATTCTATAAACCGGCTGTGCTCTTTCTTTGAGCCATACGGGATATCTATGTTTTCCGATTGGAACATGTATCCTGTAGCTGTAATGGTCATTCCATAATTAGCGCCTTCGGGAACAGTAGCCGTGAACCGTCCCGTTTCCCTGTTGGATTCAAATTCCGCTACTACTTTTCCTTTACTGTTATCTATTATGCTGATTTTTGCCTGCACCGGTTGTTGCGAAGCTTTATTAACCACCATGCCGGAAATAGTAACCACCATGCTGGAACGTATTTGTACGATAGGTTCGATAATATATTCCAGAAAACGCGGCGAGTGGTAAGCCAGCATATTGTCTTCATAGGTGCTTATAATATTCCGTTCGGCTTTCATCACATTCACCCGGTAGATGTCCTGCCCGCCAAAGCCGCCTTCACGCGACGAAGAGAGGTAAAATATCTGGTTGCCGGGGAGCGGATAGAAAAATGTTTCATCACTTATGGAGTTAATCGGGTAACCGACGTTCACGGCTTCATTCCATGTATTGGTAGTCGTATTATATTCGCTCTTGAAAATATCCGAACCGCCGATGGAATTATGTCCTTCTGATGTGAAATAAATTGTGTAACCGTCAGCCGAAACAAAAGAGATGTGCTCGTTGTAACGTGTATTGACGCCTGCGCCAAGGTTCAGGATAGTTTTTTCCCATTTGCCTTTTTCATTCCGGCGCGCCATGTAAATATCAAATCCGCCGTAGCCGCCCGGACGGTTGCTGGAGAAGAACAATACTGCGCCGTTAGGCGATAAATAGGCTGAATTTTCATTGTACTTTGATTTCACCGGGCGTTTCAGGGCTTTCGGTTTTGTCCACTTGCCGCCTTCCTGGTATGTTTCAAATAAGTCGGTTTTATTTTTTTTGGAACTGGAGAACAGCATATAGTTCCGGTCGTCCGACAAGTAGAGCAATGTTGTTAATGGTACAGTTTTCGGAATGGTTATGTAAGTGGTGTCATAACGTTGCCCGTTTTTCGACAACAGCGTAATGCGGTTGCTATTATTTTCTGTCCTGTTAAAATAAATTTGGTCTTCGCCGGCGCTAACTATCGGATGAAATTCCGATGCAACGGAATTGATAGCTTTCCCATAATTATCTACAAACACACGCACCGGCGCGTTGATTAACGCTGGCGCATTTTGGCATTCGGTAATAAGCCGGTCAACGAAACTTCCATATTCATTAAATTGCTCAATAGTGAGTTTGGTTTTATATTTTTGATAATAGGCAATCGCTTCGGTAAACATACTTTGATATTGGTAGGCTATCCCCATAAATAAATAAGCGTTGGCATTGGTACGATCATCCAAACTCAAAGCTTTTTCAAGGTACGGAATGGCTTTATTTTTTTCTACGTAAATATAACATTCCCCTATCCGGTAATTTAATGACGCGTTGTTGGAATTGATGTTTTGCGCCGCCAAATAGCTTGATAACGCTTGATTATAGAAAGACGACACATCGGTTATACATGATATTGCCAACGACGGGCAAATACTTTTGGCTTGCGCATAATAACCGTCGCCTGCGTGCAAAGCTTTCAAGGCTTGTTCTAATGCTGCTTCCCTGCCAATAAAATTATCGGTAGTGAAATTGATGTTTTGCGCTGGTAATTGCGTAAAGAAACCCAATGCAAAAATAATGATGAGGTATTTCAATGTCTTCATACTTTTTTGTTCAAACTTAAATTAACGACATTCTTGTAAATAAACGGAAGCTTCTTTCACGCCTAATTCACTGGCTTTCTGCCAATCGGCGCAAGCGTCTTTTTCCAAACGCAACATTTCTTTTGCGACGCCGCGATTAAAATAAGCATATCCATAATTTTTATTCAGTTCGATAGCTAAGGTATAATCGCTGATAGCAGCTTTGTAGTTTTTTAATTTATAGTGGGCGTTTCCGCGATTGTTAGCGGCATAAACATAGTCGGCTTTCACCCGCAAAGCTTCGGTAAAGTCGTTGATAGCGCTTTCATAGTCGCCCAAATCAATCTTTGCCAGACCGCGATTATTCAAGGCGCTATAATTATCGGGATTCATTTTTATTGCCGCCGTATAGTCGTCGATAGCTTCCTTATAAAGCCCCTGGCTGCGTCTCAAATTCCCTCGGTTATTAAAGGCGAAGTCAATAGATGTTTCATCCAACGCTATTGCTTTGGTATAATCAATCAGCGCCAGATCTTCTTTTCCTATCCTACGGTAGGCGGTAGCCCGGTCGTTGAAAGCAAAAATATAATCGGGTTTATGTTCAATCGCCTTATCGTAGTCGGCGATGGCTTCATTCAGGTTGCCGCGTTCAAACGAAATACCGCCACGGTAATAATAAGCATTAGCAAAAGTGGGGTCGGCTTTAATAGCGGATGAATAATCTTCGTATGCGCCGTTCACATCGTTCAAAGCATATTTTGCTTTGGCGCGACCGAAATATGCGCCGGCGCTTGCGCTGATTTTTATAGCTTCGTTATAATCGGCTATAGCGGCTGTGTATTCTTTCTTCTCACTTTTAATAACAGCCCGGTTTACATACGCCTGGTCAAAACGGGGGCGCAAACGGATAGCTTTGGTAAACTTTTCCAATGCTTCATCAAATTCGCCTTCTTCTAACAAGAGGACGCCTTCGTTATAGACCGTTTCCGCCGTAACCACTCGGGATGTGGTTATTTCTGTTTTCTGTACTACTACAGGCTTCTGTGCATACAGCCCCGCTACAATGAAGAGCAAAAGCAATAGACTAAATAATTGTTTCATAACTATTTTTGATATACTTTTTAAACTGTGCAAACTTACGCATTTTTTTTGATATAAAAAAATTTCACGTAAAATTTTCATAAAATGAAATGCAAAATTATTATTTTTTTTTTAATTAGCCACATAATTAACATTTTTTAACGAAGATTGCGCATAAAAATTTTAATAATTAGCCCATGAATTGCTTCCTTAGGGTTTGCATTTGCATGCCCAACATTTCATAGTTTTGCCCCAGAAGAAACTTTAAACCGCAGCAGCATTGCAGCAACCCGCAAGCACTTGTTGCCGTCGCCTACATGTGCGCTAAAACTCCAATGTTAGTAAGGAATAGCGTTGTTAGGAAGCAGTATTTTTTTGCTTCCACACGATTTATTATTTTAGAAAAATTACAGTTGGCGGAAACAGCGGATTGCATTTGCATAATACTGACCCGTGTCAGAAGCAAAATTGTAAACATTACAGATGTTCCCCGTATATGTTTCATGGTCTATTCGGACAAAGTGATGTTGTGCGGAGTTCTCCCACCAATGACAGTTTAATGCCGCTCTATTCGTGTATCCAACGCGCATTTTATTCGCCCAACCATAGTAGTCAGTTCTTGGCGAACATGTACTCGTCGCGGAACGAAGTCTTTGACAAACAGTGGAAGCAGTGGTCGAAATACTTGTGAAAAGTGTGTTCCAATCACTATTTATTGGCAAAACCCACTGGTTCGGGCATACTCCTTGTATATTCGCTCCCCAACCGGACGTACCGCCAAATGCTTTATTAAATTGGTCATATTCATAATATCTCCCGCAAATTTCCGGCGTACAGCCACTAATAGAAATGGCTTGCCCTGTCCCGGCATATTTCACATTTTGCGCCAACCACCATTTATTGTCGGGCATTAAAACAATGCGGTATATCTCACTGTCCCGGCTGTCTCGTATGTAAGCTTGCCAATTTCCCGCGCCGCTGGTGCGTTGTTGGCAAAGGTGCGTGGCGTCTATATATAAATCACTGCCGGAGTAAATGCAAAAAACGCCCGGACATTC
>JAITKG010000124.1 GCA_031278495.1 Prevotellaceae bacterium
GAGCAGCTTGCCACCACTGCCCACCGCTGACTGGGTGCGTGCTGGAGCAGATTCCTCCGCTGCGTGCGCTCATTCTTCGCGCACTCCGGTCGGAATGACGGTTGAAAGTTGAAAGTTGAGAGTTGAAAGTTGAAAGTTGCTGGCGCGCCAGCCACATCTTCACATCTTCACATTTTCACATTAGCCGGCGCCAGCCCAACTCTTAGTTCTTAACTCTTAGTTCTTAACTTCCCAGCCGCGCCAGCCCAATTAGTCACATTAGCACATTAGCCCGCGCCAGCCACATCTTCACATTTTCACATCAGCTGCTGGCGTCAGGCAATTTCATGCTCAGGTTAATTCGCCGCCGGGCGGCGTCTACGTCGAGGACTTTGACTTTTACGTGTTGGTGGAGTCTGACCACTTCGGCGGGATTGGATACATAGCGTTCGGAGAGTTGCGAAATATGCACCAGCCCGTCCTGTTTCACGCCCACGTCCACAAATGCGCCGAAGTTGGTGATGTTGGTAACGATGCCCGGTAATACCATACCCGGCTGCAAATCGTCAATAGTAAATATATCGGGCGAAAATTCCATTACTTTTGCCAGAGTACGCGGGTCGCGTCCGGGCTTGGCTAATTCTTCCATGATGTCGGTCAGCGTGGGCAGCCCGGCATTGTCGTCCACATAATTTTCCAGTACAATTTGTTTGCGTATTTCCCCGTTGGCAAGCAAGTCGGCAACGCTTTTATGCAGGTCGTGCGCCATGCGTTCCACCAGCGCATAGCGTTCGGGATGCACGGCGCTGTTGTCTAAAGGATAGCTGGCGTCGGGAATACGCAGGAAGCCGGCGCACTGTTCAAAGGCTTTTTCGCCAAGCCGCTTTACCTGCTTCAGCTGTTCGCGCGAGTGGAAGTTGCCGTATTCCGTGCGGTAGTTCACGATATGCTGCGCCAGTTGCGGTCCCAAGCCGGATACGTAAGTCAGCAGGTGTTTGCTGGCGGTGTTAAGGTTTACGCCCACCTTGTTCACGCAGCTTTCCACCACCGTATCCAGCCGTTCTTTCAGTTTGGTTTGGTCAACGTCGTGCTGGTATTGCCCGACGCCAATAGATTTCGGGTCAATTTTGACCAACTCGGCGAGCGGGTCCATCAGGCGGCGGCCAATGGATACCGCACCGCGTACGGTTACGTCGTACTGCGGGAACTCTTCCCGCGCCACCGGCGACGCAGAGTAGACCGATGCGCCGTCTTCGCTCACTGAAAAAACGAGTATTTTATGGGGAAAGGCAATGCGTTGGATAAAATGCTCCGTTTCGCGACCGGCAGTGCCGTTGCCAATGGCAATGGCTTCGATTTTATAGGCGCCTGCCAGCGACACGATTTTTTTCATGGCGGCGACGCGCTCGTTCTGCGGCGGGTGCGGATAAATGGTTTCATTGTGCACAAGGTTTCCCTGTGCATCGAGGCATACCACTTTGCAACCGGTGCGGTAGCCCGGATCTATGGCAAGTACGCGCTTTTGCCCCAGCGGCGGCGAGAGCAGCAATTGCCGCAGGTTCTCGGCAAAGACATTGATGGCTTCCGCATCGGCGCGTTCTTTTTGTTCACAGAGTATTTCGTTTTCCAGCGACGGGCACAGCAGGCGTTTGTAAGCATCGGTAATAGCGAGTTCCAGTTGGACGCCGCCGGTTGCCGTGCGCACGAGCATTTTCTTTATTACCGCTATGGCGGATGTTTCATCGGGGACTAATTTTATGGACAGAATGCCTTCGTGGTGGCCACGCAATACGGCTAAGAAACGGTGCGACGGGATACGCCGGATATTTTCCTTATAATCGAAATAATTCTTGAACTTCCCGCCTTCCGCCTCTTTCGTTTTTATCACTTTTGCCGACAGCGCCGCTTCGTTCCGGAACAGGCGGCGCAAGGCGTCGCGCACTTGCGCGTCTTCGTTGATATGTTCGGCGGCGATGTCGCGCGCCCCCGCTAATGCGTCTTCCACGCTTGCCACTGCTTCGTTGAGGAACTTTCCTGCGGCAGCGTCCCAGTCGTCGGTTTGCTGTTGCAGTATCATTTCCGCCAGCGGTTCCAATCCCTTCTCTTTGGCAATGGAGGCGCGTGTACGGCGTTTCGGACGGTAGGGCAGGTAAATGTCTTCCAATGCCGGCAGGACGAGGCAGGCGTCGATTTTTGCTTTCAGTTCGCCGGTTAATTTACCTTGCTCTTCAATGGATTTCAGAATAGCGTTTTTGCGTGCATCCAATTCGTCGTAGCGGGTGGACAAGTGTTTCACTTCGGCAATCTGTACCTCGTCAAGCGCGCCCGTCGCCTCTTTACGGTAACGGCTGATAAACGGGATAGTCGCCCCACTGGACAGGAGTTGCAAGGTGTGCTCTACCTGCCATACCTGTACGCCGATGGCTTGGGCGATAAGGGAAATGTACGTATTATTCATAATAAAATTCTTGTAATTGCTGCCGGTAGGCGTTAAATATTTTTGATTTGGAAACAAAACCGATATATTTATTACCGCAAACCACCGGCAAATTCCATGCGCCGGTTTGTTCAAATTTATTCAACACCGATTCCATGCTTTCGTATTCCTCTACGGTAGCAGGCACGGGTTGCATCAGGTCGCGCACAAAAATAGTAGCGTAGCGTTCGGCGTCGAACATAATGGGGCGGACGTCGTCAAGCAGCACCACGCCCAGCAGGTTGTTATGCACATCTATCACGGGAAACAAATTCCGGTGCGACCGCGAAATGACTTTTACCAGCGTCCCCAGCGGATGCTCGGGCAACACGGCATTGAAGTTCGTTTCGATAAGCGGTTGTATGGACAGCCGCGTAAGTACCGCCTTGTCCTTGTCGTGCGTGATGAGGTCGCCGCGCAACGCCAGCCGTTTGGTGTAGATAGAATGTTTTTCAAACCCTCGAATGGTAACAAACGACACGGCGGACGCAAGCATCAACGGCATCAGGAGGTCATATCCTTTGGTGATTTCCGCAATAAGGAAAATAGCCGTCAGCGGCGCCTGCATCACGCCTGCCATCATTCCCGCCATGCCCACTAAAGTGAAATTAGCCTCCGGCACTTCTGCCACCCCGCTCAGGTTGATTAACCGGGCAACCAAAAATCCGGCAATGCCTCCCATGAATAAGGTAGGTCCAAACGTGCCTCCCACGCCGCCGCCGCTGTTGGTAAACGACATCGAAAAGATTTTCAGTAAAAGCACGCCGCCGAAAAACAGCAGCACAAACCATGTTTCATTTTCGTAACTGCCGTAGATATTCCCGCCAAAAGCTTTCCCAACGTCTTCATTGAGCAGCGCCGACAGGGAATTGTAGCCTTCGCCGTAGAGCGGCGGAAAAAGGAATATCAGCAACCCCAGCCCGATAGCGCAGCACAGCCAGCGTTGCAGCGGACGTTTGACGCTTTTCAGCCGGCTTTCGATGTAGAGCGTTCCGCGCGTGAAATACAGCGAGGCAAACCCGCAGAACACGCCCAGCAATATATAATAAGGCAGGTTGGACATGGAAAAAAGGCTGATATTGCCGGTGGGGAACTGTACCACATCGCCCAGCAGCAGGAACGACACGGCGGTGGCTGTAACCGACGATACCAGCAACGGAAGGATAGAGGTCATCGTCAAATCGAACATCAGGATTTCGAGCGTGAATACAATACCCGCTAACGGCGCTTTGAATATGCCCGCAATCGCTCCTGCCGCGCCGCAACCAAGCAGCAAGGCAATGTGCCGCTCTTTCAAGCGCAGTATCTGCCCCACCTTCGAACCGATAGCCGCGCCGGTATAAACAATCGGCGCTTCCGCCCCCACAGAGCCGCCAAAGCCAATGGTCAGCGCACTTGCCGCCATGGAACTCCACGTGTTGTGTCCTTTGATTTTTGCCTTCTTCCGCGAAATAGCATACAGCACTTTTGTGATACCATGCCCGATGTCGGCTTTGACCACATAACGCACAAACAGCAGCGATACCAACATGCCGATACCCGGATAAACGATATACAGCAAACTGCCGGCAGACGTATTAAACCAATAGGTCAGTATCCATTGGATAAAATGGATGCCGTTCTTCAGCAACACCGCTGCCAGTCCGCTGCTAAAGCCGACTGCCAATGCCAGTAACAAAATAAGCCGCCGCTCGGGTAGCCGGCGAAGTTGGAAACTCAATTGAGTGGTCAATTGCGAGAGGCGTTTCATGTCGTTTGAAAATTCAGAAGCCAAAGATACAAAAAAACAAACAGTAATTTTTTCTATCTTTGTAAACAAAACAAAAAAAACATGTTTGATATTATTGTGATAGGTAGTGGACCGGGGGGATATACGGCAGCCGTTCGCGCGGCGCAGTTAGGATTCCGCACGGCGGTGGTCGAACGTTCCGAACCGGGCGGCATTTGCCTTAATTGGGGCTGTATCCCCACCAAAGCTTTGTTGCGCAGCGCACAGGTTTTGCAGGAAGCGCGGCAGGCGGAAAGTTTCGGCGTGCATATTGCAGGCAGCGTAACGCCCGACATTGCGGCTATCGTTGCGCGCAGCAGGGCGGTTGCCGCCGGCATGAACAAAGGCGTGGAATTCCTGTTAAAGAAAAATAACATCGCGCTCATCGCAGGAACGGCGGTATTGCAGGCAGATAAAAGCGTGGAAGTAACCGCTGGCGATGGCGGCAAGCAAACCATAACGGCTGCCCATGTGATTATCGCTACCGGCGCGCGCGCCCACAGCTTGCCTTGTGCGCCTGTCGACGGCAAAAAAATCATCGGCTACCGCGAGGCGCTGACGCCGGCAGCTATTCCCGAAACGTTGGCGGTTATCGGTTCTGGCGCTATCGGGTGCGAGTTGGCGTATTTCTACCGCTGCATGGGCGCGGAAGTAACGCTCATCGAATACATGGACGCTATCGCCCCGCTGGAAGACGCCGACACTTCTGCGCAATTGTCGCGCTCGTTCCGCAAGGCGGGAATAAAAGTGATGACCTCCGCGCAGGTAATACAAGTCGATACATCCGGCGAGGGATGCACGCTGCGGTTACAGACCAAAAAAGGCGAAGAAACGCTCGCAGCAAGCAAAGTATTATCGGCGGCGGGTATCACGGCAAACATTGAAAACATAGGACTGGAGCGCACCGGCGTAGTAGTGGAACGCGGGCGCATAAAAGTTGATGGACACTACCGCACCAACGTAGCGGGCATTTATGCCATTGGCGACGTCATTGCCACGCCGGCGTTGGCGCACGTAGCGTCGGCGGAAGCCATAACCTGCGTGGAATACATTGCCGGATTGTCGCCGGAGCCGGTGGATTACGAAAATGTTCCCGCCTGCCTTTACACTACGCCGGAAGCCGCTTCGGTAGGGCTTACCGAACGCGCCGCCCGCGAACAGGGATATGAATTGCGTATCGGGAAGTTTTCGTACGTCGCTTCCGGGAAAGCGGCTGCGCACGGCGACAAGGACGGTTTTGTGAAACTGATTTTCGACGCTGCCACCGACCGCCTGCTGGGTGCGCACATGACAGGCAGCCATGTTACCGAAATGATTGCCGGGCTGGTAACCGCCCGCCGGCTGGGCGTGCGGGGGAAAGATATCCTCTGCTGCATACATCCGCACCCGTCCATGAGCGAAGCGATTTTCGAAGCAGCCGCCTTAGTTCAGCATTAAGAGCGCTGGCGCCGGAAGAAGAAGACACTGTCCGGTTGCCGTGTACTAAAAAAGAAGCTGCCCGTTCCGGGCATCTTCTTTTTATTATGGAAACAATTTATTGTTTATAATCATCCGTCGGGTAGTCCCACCAAACGGGAGCGGAAAGAATTGTTATCCGTAAAAATGTACTTGGGTTAATTCTTTCCCAAAATTTTGTAATGAATATTCTATTTTCTTTATTGTTTGTGTCTTGGGAATTTTATTTCCATTGGCGTAGTGCCCCAATTGTTTTTGATTTATTCCGGTAATTTGCTCCAATCCGGATTTGCTTAATATTTTTGCATAATAATTGAGAAACGACTGTATATCGTAGGTATATTCGATTTCATATTGCCCTTTCAAAATATCGGGTAAATCTTTAGCCCGGCTAATATACAATTGTAAACATTTCAAAATGTCATTTTTCGCATCTTCTGCTGTTGCCCCTGCTCCATAGATGCCTTCGTAGTTTTCAGCGTAGGCATCATAGTAATCAAAACTTTTTTCAATGATAATTTTAAGTTTTTTCATATTCATAGTTGGCTTATTTTATAAGCCCCATTTCTTTAATTAACTTTTTCTTTAAACCTTCTCCGATTTCTTTTGCCCCATGGAAAGGAACAGGGGGAGATTCTTTACCGTCCTTTTCATAAAAATAATGACTTCCTTCAGCGCTTAGGAACTGCCATCCATTCCTAATAATTTTTCGATGTAATTCTGAATATTTCATTTTAATTACGAACACAAAGGTAGAAAATATTCTACCTGTATCCAAATTTTAATGTGAATTTGTACATAGACGTCTAAATATCATATTGCAAAAGTCCATTAAAAAGAAGCTGCCCGGAACGGGCAGCTTCTTTTAATTATGGAAACAATTTATTGTTTATAATCATCCGTCGGGTAGTCCCACCAAACGGGGTACGACCAGATGTCTTCCATCAAAGCATGTGGGTGCGATACCCCTACATTGTCGTTGTTGTAACTGTATTCATGTACGCATTGCCGTGCACGACGAAGCAGTTTTCCGGCAGGAATGGAAACCTGGCTGGAGTAGCCATTCTTCCATTCATAGGGTGGTTCCCACCCCGGATACACTTGTGAACTGTAGTCCAAGCGACGTAAATCGTTCCAGTTTTGGAGCGAAAAACCTAATGCAATATATTTTTGTTGCATAATTTTACCCAACGTTAAATTGTTTGCCGTACCAATGGCTGTGTTTAGATAATTGTCAATATCTGCCTGCGTTATCGACTGTTTCGAGGGGTTGGTCGCATCGCTGTAAGTTGATAAACGCTCATTCATCAGGTCTAAGTGCACTTTGATACCTTCTTTATAAGCTTCAAAAGCCGGGCCTGTTTGTCCTTGTCGGAACAATACTTCTGCTTTGATAAAGCACATTTCGGGATAACACATGAAATGTGTCGGCGCGTCAGCGCGGGAATAAAAAGCGCCGGTAGTTAAATAAGTTCCGTCGCTTGCCACCTCTTCAAAGGTTGGGTTTGCAGTACCACGAGTTCGTAAACCAACAAACGTTCCATAGGCATTACGTTTCCATGTTTTTGTCGTGGCGTTATAGGTGGCATCTTGAAGGCTGTCTTTTACACGTACATCTGTTCGCATATCCACGCCATCGGACAACTCAAAGTTAGTGCCATTTTGAATCATGGGGATAAGTTTATAAGCGCGAGGGTCGATGATTCCTTGTCCGTCAAAGTTAGTGAGCATTTCAGTATACCATTTTGTTAGGTAAGGATTATGCCCCCAATTGAATGACCAAATGTATTCAATTGACACCTTGAAAGGATCCGCCCAAAAATAGTTTGAACTTCCAGTTATAGTACCATCCACATCTTCATGCCGGATTATTGTGCTTTCATTGTTATTTTTCGGCGCCAGTTCAAGGGCTGCCAAAATTTCGTCAGGCTTATACTGCCCGTCTGTTTTTTTCGACAGATTATTTAGCCAACGGGCTTTGAAACCATAGCACATTTTAATCCATTTGCCGACGTCTCCGCCGTTCCAGCTATCACCGGCAGCGAGAGGGACTGCTCCCGGTTCCTGTGTTTTTTTAAAAAGATCAATAGCTTCCTGCAGTTCAGCTAAACATCCGTAAAAAATAGTTTTTCCATCATCGAACGGGGGATTAAGCGTAGGACTGAATGCTTCGGTATAAGGAATTTCTCCAAAATAATCAAGCATTACCATAAATCCGACGGCACGGAAAAACTTTACTGTTGCCATGTAGTGGTAAGCGCCTTCTTCTTCCGCTTTATTGTACAGGTCGTCAAAATTGGCGCCCGCGTAGACGAAAAACATTTGATAGGGATAAGTACCTACTCGAATAGGCTGCGCTCCGGTAAATTCCCATTGGGCAGGCCCTCCCTGCCGATTGTTGCCTCTTTGGGATACAGTAGTATGCTGCGTCATCAAGGATGAAAAATGCGCCGATAGTCCATACAAACTTATGGTAGCATGTTGGACGACGGGTAATCGTGCCTCTATAGAGGCTACAGCGTTTGTCGGGCTGTCCGGATTTACATTGACGTCAAGGAAATCGTTACAAGCGAACAATGCAAAAACCATCAACAAGCCTAATCCGAAATATTTTATATTTTTCATATTCATATTTTTTAGTAGTTAATCATTTAAAATTTAAGATTGATTCCGAAAGACATGCCCGCTGTAGCCGGCACGCCATTATACTCAATACCTACAGAACTGGAACCGACAGCGCCCGAACCGGCAGCAGAGGCTTCCGGATCCATGCCTTTATAGTTAGTCAAGAGCAACAGGTTAGTGCCGGTAATCGTAAAGACACATTCTTTCATGACGCCGATCTTTTGCAGTAAACTTTTCGGCATACTGTACGATAACGAAATGTTACGCAACCGCAACCAGTTGGTTTCCGTCATAAAATTGGCAGATTCCTTGGGGTATTGATTTATCCAATAATCCTGTATAATATAACGTCCGCTCGTATTATTATTACCATATGTTCCGGTAGCGTTAATGGTCATGGTACGGTCTTCGTAAACAGGATTCTCTGCCGTACCGGTATTTACTACACCGGTCAACGTCAAAGATTCCCTGTCTTCCGTTTGTTTAGACACCCCTGTTGTAGTCATCCAGTAATCCGTGCCGTTATATACATCTCCTCCCACGCGGAAATCAAACAAAAATGATAAGTTCCAATCTTTGTATTGCAAACTGTTGTTGAAGCCGCCAAAAAATTTAGGCTCGCGGTTACCAATTTCATGGGTCTCTGCGCCATCTGATGTCGGCCGCAAGTATCCTCCGGCATCTTCATAAATAATTTTCCCGTCCTCTGTTCTATTCCATTTGCGACCGGAAATAGCCATAAAATTACCATCGTTAAACGAGGCGGCTTTGACGCTTCCTACCTGCACGTCGGTTACATAAAGGATTTCACAGCCGGGCAACAGGTTGGCTACTGTACCGCGGTTGCCTGCAAAGTTTAAGGTAGATTCCCATACAAAATCATTCGTTTTGACAGGCTGGCCGACTATCGACAATTCCATGCCTTTATTATACATATCCCCGGCGTTCACATAATACATAAAATAGCCGTTGGTTTGGCTCAACCTTGGATTCAAAAGCTGGTTATAGGAATTGTTCGTATAATAAGTATAGTCAAAACCGATACGTCCATTCAAGAACCGTACGTCCAGCCCTAATTCCAGGGATGTAGTCGTTTCGGGTATTAAATAAGGATTGCCCCGTACTTCGTTATTATTCGATGTTCCCGGTAGATCTCCCAAAAATTCAAAATACGGCCACAGGTTTGTGTTTGTAACGTAGGGGTCTGCATCTTTCCCTACTTTTGCCCACGAAGCGCGTACTTTACCGAAAGAAAGAATACTGTTTTTAGGAAGCAGTTCACTGAATATTAGACTGCCACTGAACGACGGGTAAAAATAAGAACGGCTGTCTACCGGCAAAGTAGAAGACCAGTCGTTACGTCCGGTTACCGTGATGTAAGCAATATTTTTATAGGATGCATTAAATTCACCATATACGCTGACCATTCTTTTCTGGCTGTGTGCCTGAGAAAAAGTTTTGTTGGTAACATCGGAAATAGTGTTATAACTTAAAAATTCATGTGTAGTGAAACCATACCCCATACGGCGATTGGTTTCGCGTTGGGTATTTTCTACAGCAGTGCCCAATAACAGGCCGAAGTCAAAATCGCCGAAAGATTTTTTTAAGCTCGTCATCAAATTTGACGACAAATAATTATATTTTTGGTCATTTTCACTAATCAGACCGTCTTGGTAGGCTACTTTTACCGCACCGCCCGGGGCTACAAAGTTGTCATTTCCGGTAGTATAGCTGTCCACGCCGGCGCGATAGGCGATATTCCACCAGTCAGTGATGCTGAAGTCCAAATTGATATTTCCCGTAACACGTTCGGTATAATCGGTCAATTTATTTTCATTAATGATCCAATACGGGTTTTCTATATCGGACGCCAGCTCCTGCCTGCCCTCAAATATCCTGTATTTGGAGCCGTCATCATTCAAATAATGGCTCATATTCTCGCTTCTCGGCCAACGATACAGGGAAGTCAAGGCGCCCGTACCGCCGGAATTTGTTAAGCCCTGACTGGTGAGTGTTTTTTCAGTATGCGCCACGGAATAGGCCACGCCAGCGCCTACGGTCAATTTTCCATATTTCTGGTCGCCGTTAAAACGGAACGTTGTTTTGTCGTAGCCGGTATTGGGAATAATCCCTGTCTGGTCAAAGCGAGAAGCCGACAAGTAGAACGAACCGTTCTTGTAACCGCCCGACAGGCTTACGGTATTGTCCCATGAATGACCACCCTGGAAAAAGTCACCGATATTGTCATATACTGTTTCGCCCGCGCCGAATTTAGTACCCCATGAGTCCAGCGTCCAATCGTTTAAATTCCCGGCAGCGTTATCATATGTACCGCGTTTGTAAAGCCCTTGTTGTTCCGGCAACCGGTTCACCCAGCTACTCGTAAACTTGGAGCTCACGTTTACCTGCATAGCCCCTTCCTGTCCTTTCTTGGTAGTGATAATAATCACCCCTGAAGCGGCACGCGAACCATATAGCGCAGCAGCAGCCGGACCTTTCAATATAGACATGTTTTCAATATCTTCTGGATTGATGTCCATTACGCGGTTACTGGCTGTTGTATTTACACTGGACATACCGTCAAAGCCCGAATTAGCCACCACCGACGTTGAGTTGTCGTAAATAATACCATCCACCACAAACACCGGCTGGTTGTCGCGTTCCAGCGAGGTACCGCCGCGCATTATTATCTGCGCGCCCGAGCCGGCTGCGCCTGAACTTTGCGTTACATTGACGCCCGCTATTTTACCGGCTAACGAGTTAATGGGATTAGCCGTTTTGTTCTTCAGCAATTCTTCGCTCTTGAT
>JAITKG010000154.1 GCA_031278495.1 Prevotellaceae bacterium
ACTTGTTGCCAATAGCAACAAGCACAAGAAAAGAAACATTTTTTTCATAATTGTTTTTTTTTAAGAAGCCCCCCAGCCCCCAAAGGGAGTTCCCCTAGCCCCCGAAGGGGGAGTGAGGAGCAGCCCCCCAACCCCCAAAGGGGGAGTGAGGATGCTTCATGTTATTGTAATTTTTGTTCATTGTTTTTGTCGTAAGTCTGCCGCCGCGCCAGCCACATCTTCATATCTCCACATCTTCACATTAGCCGCTGCCGCGCCAGCCTAATTCTTAATTTCTAATTCTTAATTCCCGTTCCCCCTTTGGGGGTTAGGGGGCTTTTTCCCTTTTTTTGCAGCTTTGGGTTGTTTTATACTTACCCACAAACACAAACTTTTTCTTATAAAACAACCCCTCGCTACGATTTTTTATTCGCTGCCAATAATTGCAGAAGGTGTTATCAGTCGCTTTCTGCAATACCTGTCTTCAACTTTTACTGCGATTTTTTCCTCTTCCCACTAAAAAATAAAGAGTAGGAATGGGCGTAGTACATATTGTCAATCGAGGTTCGGGAAAACCCGTTCACTAAATAAGTACAACAACCCACACCTACTCTTGGTGAGGTCGCTTTACTTATATTCGTAGTGAACTGAAATTTTCCCGATTTCGATTGACACGCAAAATATAAAGTTAAAGCTATATATTTTGAATATATCAAATTCAAAATGTCAAAGAACTATATTAACGCTGCAAATATAAAACAATATTTTTTATTTACAAATTTTATTTTGTTATAAATAAAAAAATGAAATTTGTTAGGTTTTTTCGTAAAAAAATTGTAAATTTGCCCCCCTAAATTTCGATTTTAAAAATCAAAAAACAATATTCTTATGAATTTATCGCACATTGAACACATCGGTATCGCAGTAAAATCGCTACAAGATGCTATTCCCTTTTACGAAAATGTATTGGGATTAAAATGTTACAACATCGAAGAAGTGGTCGAGCAAAAGGTGAAGACCGCTTTTTTTATGATAGGACAAACCAAAATCGAATTGCTGGAACCAACCAGCCCCGAAAGCGCAGTCGCCAAATTTATTGAAAAACGCGGCGAAGGCATACATCATATAGCGTTTGCAGCGCAATGCCTGCAAGCCTCGTTGGACGAACTGGCAGGCAAGGGCGTCCAACTGTTAGATAAAAACCCGCGCAAAGGCGCCGAAGGATTAAATATTGCATTCCTGCATCCAAAATCCACGCTGGGCGTGCTAATGGAAATGTGCGAAAAATAATAAATAAAAGATAACAGCTATGAGTAATCAAGTAGAATCAGTAAAAGCGCTGATTAAATTGCGTGAAGAAGCGCGCCTTGGGGGCGGGCAAAAACGTATCGACTCCCAACACCAAAAAGGAAAATATACCGCCCGCGAACGTATCGCCATGTTGCTTGACGGCGGCAGCTTTGAAGAGTTCGACATGTTTGTAACGCACCGCTGCACAAACTTCGGCATGCAGGACAGCACGTTTCTCGGCGACGGCGTAGTAACCGGTTACGGCACGATTGACGGACGGTTGGTGTATGTATTTGCACAGGATTTTACCGTATTCGGCGGTTCGCTGTCCGAAAGTTTTGCCATGAAAATTTGCAAGATCATGGATCAGGCAATGAAGATGGGCGCGCCGGTTATCGGACTGAACGACTCCGGCGGCGCGCGTATCCAGGAAGGCGTGAATGCGTTGGCGGGCTATGCCGAAATTTTCCAGCGCAATATTTTAGCTTCGGGCGTAGTGCCGCAAATCTCTGCGATTTTCGGTCCCTGTGCCGGCGGCGCAGTGTATTCGCCGGCGCTCACGGACTTTAATGTGATGACCAAAGGAACCAGCTACATGTTCCTCACCGGTCCCAAAGTAGTGAAGACCGTTACGGGCGAAGACGTAACACAGGAAGAACTGGGCGGCGCCAGCGTGCATGCCTCGAAGAGCGGCGTAGCGCATTTTGCAGTGGAAACCGAAGAAGACGGACTGAAACTGATCCGGCGGCTGTTAAGTTACTTGCCGCAAAACAACCTCGAAGAAGCGCCGCTGCAACCTTGCACAGACCCCATCGACCGGTTGGAAGATGCGCTGAACGACATTATTCCCGACAGCCCCAATAAACCCTACGACATGTACCAGGTCATCGGCGGCATTGTAGACAACGGCGAATTTTTGGAAGTGCATAAGGATTATGCGCCGAACATCATCGTTGGTTTTGCCCGTTTCAACGGCTTGTCGGTGGGGATTGTAGCCAATCAGCCTAAAATACTGGCAGGCTGTTTAGATATTAACTCTTCGCGGAAAGCGGCGCGGTTCGTGCGTTTCTGCGATGCGTTCAATATCCCGATTGTAACGCTGGTTGATGTGCCCGGCTTCCTGCCCGGCACGCAGCAGGAGTACGGCGGCATTATCCTGCATGGCGCAAAATTGCTGTATGCTTACGGCGAAACGACTGTCCCGAAAGTAACGGTTACATTGCGCAAATCGTATGGCGGCGCTTACTGCGTGATGAGCAGCAAACACCTGCGCGGCGACATTAACTATGCATGGCCTACGGCTGAAATTGCCGTCATGGGACCGTCGGGCGCTATCGAAGTGCTCTACGGCAAGGAAACCGCCGCCGCCGAAGACCCCGCAAAATTTGCCGCCGAAAAAGAACAGGAATACCGCGACGCCTTTGCCAACCCTTATAACGCCGCTAAATACGGCTATATCGACGACGTGATTGAGCCGCGCAATACGCGCTTCCGCATTATCCGCGCATTGCAGCAACTGGCAACCAAAAAACTTTCCAATCCGGCGAAAAAACACGATAACCTGCCTTTGTAGCGTTAAGCACTAAAACTTAAAAGTGATAATATGAGTAAGAGATTATACCTGTTTTTACTGGCTGGTTGCCTGCTGTTGGCAGGCGCGCCGGCAGTTGCGCAAAGCCAGGCGGATATACGCATCAATGAAGTACTGGTTAGCAATACCGACGACTATGAAGATGACTACGGGCACAAACACGGTTGGATTGAATTGTTCAACACCTCCCGAGGTACGGTGGACATTGGCGGCTGCTACATATCGAACGACCGGAACGACCTGAAAAAATACCGCATCCCGAAAGGCGATGTGCTTACGAAAATCAAACCGCGCCAGCACATCGTGCTTTGGGCGGATAATAAGCCGTTGCGCGGCACTTTCCATGTCAATTTCACACTGGAAGAAACCAGCGCCCTGTATTTTACCAGCAGCAACGGGCGCGACGTCGTAGACAGCTTGCATATCCCCATCGGCGAAGGACCTTTTTCCGTCATGGATTACATCGCCAACGACAAAGGCAACCAGGTGACAGTTAAAGGGAGCATCCCGCATTATCCCGTCGAGAATGTATCGTACGGTCGCTTGATGGACGGCGAGGACGCCGGCGGCGCCAACGGTTGGGCATTCTTGGTCAAAACCACGCCCAGCAGCAACAACGTCATTCTTGACAGCGAAGCGGCGGCGCAACGGTTTAAACAATTTGACCCCTATGGCGTGATTATGGCTATCACGGCGATGTCGGTGGTATTTGTCGCTTTGATTTTATTATATATTGTATTTAAAAATATCGGGCGCGCCTCTATCAATTCCGGACGCAAGAAAGCCGAAAAAGCAGGCGTGGCGCCGGATGCAGTAGCTGTTGCGCAGGATGCGCCCGGCGAAGTGTATGCCGCTATCGCCATTGCGCTTCATTTATATATCCAGCAGGAAGAAGCGCATGATATAGAAAACACCATATTAACCATTAACAAAGTAACGCGAACCTACTCGCCCTGGAGTTCGAAAATATACGGGCTGCGTGAAATACCGCATAAACAGTAGCCGCCGGCAGCCGGTAATAAAATGAAAACAATAAAAAATTCGTAACGATGAAAAAAGAATATAATTTAAAAATAAACGGAGCCGATTATAATGTTGTAATCGACCAAACAGAAGACGCTTCGGTAGGCGTAGAAGTAAACGGAACGCCATTCCTCGTGGAAATTGACCGTTTGGCAAAACCAATAGCAAAAGTCAATCCGCCGGTAGCCGCACCGGTTAATGCAGTGGGCGCACCGGTAGTGACAAAGCAACCCACCAGCGGCAGCGCTGCCGCTATCAAATCGCCGCTGCCGGGCGTAGTGCTGTCGGTAGAGGTGAGCGTAGGCGACGCCGTAAAAGCAGGACAGAAACTCTTAGTACTCGAAGCCATGAAAATGGAAAACAGTATTGAAGCCGACCGCGACGGGAAAATCACCGCTATCAAGGTAAGCAAAGGCGATTCGGTACTGGAAGGAGCTGAACTTATAATCATCGGATAACAGACTATGGAAAATCAAGGATTCATTTCTTTTTTGTGGGACAACCTGCAACAGTTCTTCGGCTACACGGCTTTTGCCAACTTTACTTTCGGGCATTCGGTGATGATACTGATCGGGCTGCTCTTCCTCTTTTTGGCTATTACGAAAGATTGGGAACCGATGCTGTTAGTTCCTATCGGGTTCGGCATCATCATTGGGAACATTCCGTTCCTCGAAGGGCTTTCTATCGGCGTGTACGAGGAAGGCTCGGTGATGAATATCCTCTATCAAGGCGTGCGGCTCGGTTTTTACCCGCCGTTGATATTTCTTGGAATTGGCGCAATGACCGACTTCTCGGCGCTTATATCCAATCCAAAACTGATGTTGATTGGCGCGGCGGCGCAGTTCGGGATCTTTGGCGCCTATGGACTGGCATTGCTTTTCGGGTTTCCGGCGAATGAAGCCGGCGCTATCGGCATCATCGGCGGCGCCGACGGTCCGACAGCTATCTTCCTTTCGGGGCGTTTAGCGCCGGATTTGCTGGGAGCTATCGCCGTTTCGGCTTATTCGTACATGGCGCTGGTGCCGGTGATACAACCGCCCATCATGCGCTTATTCACCTCGAAAAAAGAACGGCTAATCCGCATGAAACCGCCCCGCGTGGTGTCGCAGCGCGAAAAGATTTTCTTCCCCATAGTCGGTTTCCTGCTGACTGCGCTTTTAGTGCCGTCCGGCATCCCGTTACTGGGCATGCTGTTCTTCGGCAACCTGCTTAAGGAATGTGGCGTAACGCGCCGCCTTGCCGAAACCGCCCGAGGCCCGTTGATTGACATCGTTACCATCCTGATTGGGCTCACGGTGGGCGCATCCACGCAAGCCGACAAGTTCCTGCAATGGAATTCCATTAAAATATTCATGCTGGGAGCGCTTTCGTTTATGATTGCCACCACTGCCGGCGTGCTGTTTGTGAAATTCTTCAACCTGTTTTTGAAACCCGGTAACAAAATTAACCCGCTTATCGGCAATGCCGGCGTATCGGCGGTGCCCGACAGCGCACGCGTGTCGAATAACGTCGGATTAGAATACGATAAAAACAATTACCTGCTCATGCACGCTATGGGACCCAATGTGGCGGGCGTTATCGGCAGTGCGGTTGCCGCCGGGATTTTGCTGGGATTTCTTTCATAAGATTTTTTGATTGCTAATTCCTGACCGGCTGCGCCGCAAGGGAATTAACAATCAACAATAAAAAACAAAAGCGGGGAGTTTTGCAACTCCCCGCTTCCGCCTAATCTAAACCTATGAAAAATTTATTTGATAGTAAGATGTACTTCCCCTGAAAAGGTTTAATCATAGTGGACAAATAAAACGTATTTGTGGAAACAGCGAACGCTTTCGCTCGCGACCTCAAAGAAAACCCAACTCATAAGCGTCAAGCCACAGCCAGACTCGCCCATCCATAGTTGTCAGTTTTAGGACTACAGGTTGAATTAGATGCAACATTTTTTTATCTGCCATTTTTTTTACAAGTTGCATTTATTATTTGAACTTGCCTCCCGATTTCCATTGAGCATGCCCCGTATCATGCGGTCTTTGCCGTGCATGTCTTTGCGCAATTCCACAGCGGAAAAGCCGGCGGTTTCAAACAGGGCTTTTGTTTCGTCGCCCAACGCTTCGTTGATTTCCACAAAAACGCTTCCGTTATCCTGCAAATGTTGTTGGGCAAAGCGGGCGATGGCGCGGTAAAAGACCAACGGGTCGTTATCGGCGACGAACAATGCCTGCGGCGGCTCGTATAACAATACGTTTTTGCCCATTGCCGCTTTTTCACTGTGCCGCACATAAGGCGGATTGCTGATGATGCAATCTGCTTTTTTGCCAAACGGCATGGCGGAAAGTATATCGCATCGGAAAAAATGAATTGCCGCATCATTCTTCGCGGCATTGCGCTGCGCCACTTCTAAGGCTTCCGGCGAAAGGTCGCAGGCATATACTTCTGCGGAGGGAATGATTTTTTTCAGTGCAATAGCAATACATCCGCTGCCGGTGCACAAGTCAATTACGACCGCCTGCTTGCCGGCGTTGCCAGCCGCCCATTCCACCAGTTCTTCCGTTTCCGGGCGCGGGATTAACACTGCGCCGGATACTTCTATGGGAAAACCACAGAACAGCGTTTCGCCGGTTACATACTGCAAGGGTTGATGCGCAAGCAAGCCGGCAATGGCCGTTTGCACCTGTTGCGCCGTTTCGGGGGAAAGTTCCGTTTCGGGAAAGGCGTACAATTGCGTGCGCGATAATTTTCCAAAATGCTGCAAAAGCGCATACGACAACGCCCGCGCTTCTTCTTTTGAATAGAGCGGCTGCAATTGCCGTTGCGATTGTTCATGCAATTGTGCAACAGAAAACATGGGACAGAAGTTTTATGGATTTACAGATTTGGACTGGCATCGGAAGAATTAAGAATTAGCCGGCTGACTTAGGACTTAGGATTTACAACTTACGGCATAAAACATAGCGGTATTTTTTTTAGAATATTGTACAAATATAATTAAAAGATTACAAATCCGGTTTTGAAAAAGAGTATATATTTTCGTATCTTTGTTATGTATCCTTAAAAACGAACGACGATGAAAACATTAACCCCTTCCCTTGTATTTGCCTATTTCATGGAAATATGCCGTGTGCCGCGCCCGTCGAAACACGAAGAACAAATTATCGCTTACCTGCTCCGCTTTGCGGACAAGCACAGCCTGCCCGCCCGCCGCGACGAAGCCGGGAATGTGGTAATAACAAAAACGGCTACTGCCGGCATGGAAAAAAAACCGGTGGTTATCTTGCAAAGCCACGTGGATATGGTTTGTGAGAAAAATGCCGGTACGGAGCATGATTTTTTCAAAGACCCCATTCAACCTTATATCGACGGCGAATGGATAAAGGCGCGCGGCACCACGCTTGGCGCAGATTGCGGCATTGGCGTGGCGGCGCAACTGGCATTGCTTGCCTCCGAAGATGTGCCGCACGGACCGCTGGAATGCCTGTTTACGGTGGATGAAGAAACCGGACTGTCCGGCGCAGCCGCCCTGCAACCGGGTTTTTTGTCCGGCGATATCCTGCTGAACCTCGATTCCGAAGACGAAGGCGAATTGTTTATCGGCTGTGCCGGCGGCATTGATACGACCGCTACTTTCGCCTGTCAGCCCGAGTTGCCGCCGGAAGGAACGGTGGCTTTTACCGCCGCCGTTAGCGGACTTGCCGGCGGTCATAGCGGCGACGACATCAATAAACACCGCGCCAATTCCAACAAGTTGCTCGCCCGCTTCCTGTGGCAGGCGCAACAGCAGTGCGCTATCCGTTTGGCGCATTTCGCCGGCGGCAACCTGCATAATGCCATTCCGCGCGAAGCCGCCGCCATATTCACGGTGGACAAAAAATCCGCCGGCGGTTTGCAACAACTGTTTGCGCAACATGCCGCCGAAATCGAAAACGAGTGGAAAACCGCAGAGCCAAACCTTGAACAGACGCTGGAAGAAACCGCGCTGCCCGCGCACGTCATCGACCAGAACGCGCAACGGCATCTGCTGAATGCGCTTTACGCTTGCCCGCACGGCGTCCTTGCCATGAGCCACACGATAGAAAACCTTGTGGAAACATCCACCAATCTGGCGTCGGTGAAATTCACGGAGGGCAACAAAATTGTTGTAGCGACCAGCCAGCGCAGCGCCATTGAAAGCGCCAAGCGCGATGTGGCACGCATGGTCGAAACCGTTTTCGCGGAAGCCGGCGCAACGGTAACGCACGGCGACGGTTATCCGGGCTGGACGCCCCGTCCCGATTCGGCGGTTTTACAAACAACCGTTCAAGCCTACCGCGCCCTGTTCCACACAGAGCCGAAAGTAAAAGCCGTACATGCCGGGCTGGAATGCGGTTTGTTCCTCGAAAAATACCCGCGCCTGGATATGGTTTCCTTTGGTCCCACCATTCGCGGCATGCACTCGCCCGACGAACGCTTAGACATAAAAAGCGTACAAAAATTCTGGGATCTGCTGGTAGAAGTCCTGCGAACGATACGAGGCAAAGATTTCAAAAAGAACCGCCGGCGCATTTCTGCACCGGCAGTTCTTTTTTGCACCCAGCTTTCAGTTGAAAATTGAAAGCTTTATTCAGTTGAAAGTTGAAAGTTGAGAGTTGAAAAGCCCTGCGGGCGATAAATGCCCTGCGGGCGATAAAGGCGCTTCGCGCGATAAAGGCGCTTCGCGCGATAAATGCCCTTCGGGCGATAAAAGCGCTGCGCGCGATAAAGGCGCTTCGCGCGATAAAAGCCCTGCGGGCGATAAAGGCGCTTTTTTAGTTGAAAGTTGAAAGTTTCCGCCGCGCCAGCCTAAATCTGTAAATCCGTAAATCTGTAAATCCGTAAATCCATAAATCCCCTTTACTTTTGCCTGAGAATAATGGTAAAGCAGGCGCCGCCCCAAGCGGAACGGGTATAAGTAATGCTTCCGCCTTCCTGTTCGATGATTTTTTTGCTTATG